>JAYZBS010000025.1:0-17859 GCA_036338635.1 Pseudomonadota bacterium
GATGCGCTGGCCGTGGACGGTCGCGCCGTTGGCATCGATGTTCGCGCGGGCGGCCTGGAGCAGGCCGAGCGCGCCGAGGGCGTCGAGATCGGCCTGCGCGTGCTGATCGGCGGACGTCAGGCGGCGGTCTCGTCTTCGGATCACGCAGCGGACGCCATTGCGCAAATGGCCGCCCGCGCCGTCGCCATGGCCAAGGAAGCGCCCGTGGACGACAACCTCGGCCTGGCCGATCCGTCGCAACTGTCGGCCGTTCGCGACGCCCACGGTCTGGAAATTGCCGAGGACGCGCCCGAGCCGGACCCAGCCCATCTTCAGGACATGGCGCTGCGCGCCGAGGCCGCGGCCCTGTCGGTCGCAGGCATCAGCCAGCTGGAAAGCGCCAATGCCGGTTACAGCCGCCGGCGGATGTGGCTTGCGGCCTCGAACGGGTTCTCGGGGGGATATGCGCGGACCGGGCACTCCATCTCGGCGGTGGCGATCACCGGCGAGGGGCTGAAGATGGAGCGCGACTATGCGGGGGAATCCCGCGTCTTCGCCGCCGACCTGCCTACCCCCGAGGAAATCGGCCTGCTGGCCGCCGAGCGTACTCTGGCGCGAGCCGGAGCACGAAAGCCGCCGACCGGAGCGTTCCCGATCCTCTACGATCGCCGGGTGTCCGCGTCGCTGATCGGCCACCTGCTGGCGGCGGTGAACGGCAGCGCGGTGGCGCGTGGTGCCAGTTGGCTGCGGCGCGACTTGGGCCAGCAGGTGCTGCCCGATGGCATGGACCTGGTCGAGGACCCGCTGCGCCCGCGCTTCCCCTCGTCGCGCCCGTTCGATGCCGAAGGGCTGGCCACGCGGCCGCGCAGCATCGTGGCCGGGGGCGTGCTGCAGGGATGGACGCTGGATTTGGCGACGGCACGCAAGCTGGGGATGGACAGCACCGCATCGGCCGCACGGGGGCTGGCCTCGGCACCATCGCCCAGCCACAGCAACGTCATGCTGACACCAGGGCAACTCAGCAGGGAAGAGTTGATGTCGCAGATGGGGCGGGGGCTTGTCGTCACCTCGATGCTGGGGGCATCGATCAACGGGACGACCGGCGACTATTCCCGCGGCGCTGCTGGCTTCTGGGTCGAGAATGGCGAGATCGCTTTTCCGGTCAATGAATGCACCATCGCCGGCAATTTGCGGGACATGCTGCTGACGCTGATCGCCGCCGACGACGCCCTGCCCTGGCGCGCGACTGAGGTGCCCAGCCTGCTGGTCGAAGGCATGACCGTTGCAGGCGCCTGAAGACGACCTCGACCTGCTGACGGCCGCCGCCACCGAGGCCGGGCAGATCGCCCTGCGCTTCTGGCGCCGCGACCCGGTGGCCTGGGACAAGGGCGGCGGCGCAGGGCCGGTGACCGAGGCCGATCTGGCCGTCAACGACGCCATCCAGGCGCGGCTGACCGACGCGCGCCCCGCTTATGGCTGGCTGTCCGAGGAAAGCGAGGCCGACCCCGCGCGGCTTGACGCGAGGCGATGCTTCATCATCGATCCGATCGACGGCACCCGCGCCTTCATCGACGGTCAGGACGGGTTCGCCCATTCGCTGGCCGTGGCCGAGGACGACCGGATCGTCGCGGCCGTGGTGCACCTGCCGGTCAGAGGCCTCACCTACACCGCCAGCGCAGGTGGACCGGCGCTTTTGAACGGCCAGCCGATTTGCCCCAGCGATGCGAGCATAGACGGGGCACGCGTCCTGACCTATCGGGCGGTTGCCGACCCTGCCAATTGGCGCGGCAACATGCCAGGCTTCCGGCGCGAGTTCCGATCGTCCCTTGCTTGGCGGCTGTGCCTGGCGGCCGAAGGGCAGTTCGATGCGGCGCTGTCGCTGCGGGCCTGCTGGGAGTGGGACATCGCCGCCGGAAGCCTGATCGCGGAACGCGCCGGGGCCACGGTCAGCGACAGACGCGGCCAGCCGATGCGCTTCAACAGCGCCCGGGCGCAGGTGGACGGGATGATTGCCGCCGGTCCGCGCCTGCACGCCCAGATCATGACCGCGTTGGCGTAAGCCGTCAGAACAGCGGCGGCAGGTCCAGCGGATCCACGGACGGCTGCGTGGTGGCAATGGTCGCGCCTGGTCCGGACAGGGTCGCGATCTGCTGCGCCAGCAGCGACAGGGCGCGACCCGCGGCCTCGGCCGTGGCGGCAGGACCCGAGGAGGTCATCGGCACCTGGATGTCGAAGCTGCGGACGTAATTCGTGCCGCTGCCGGCCAGTCCGTCGTCTGACACGAAATACCGTCCCGATAACCGGTAGATGTTGTCGGCCTGCGCCAGGGCGCGTTCCACCCGCACCTCGACCACCTTGGCAGGCGGCTCGGCCAAGGGCCAAGGCTCGCTGATGACCGTCGCGCCCGACACCGCGCTGATGGCGCTGGCGAGGCTGAGCGTGAAGGCGCGCGAGGGGCTGTCCGCCCACAGGCTCTCGGGGTTCGACCTGACGGCGCCGTCCTCGGTCTGGAACGCCACTTCCTGGTCGGCGGCATATTCGGGCAGCGTCACGTCCCTCAGTTCGGCCGTACCCAGCCGGTTCGGAACGGTGATCCCCGCCACCGGGGCATCCAGCAGATAGCGGCCCGTGGCCTCGGGGTCGGAGCAGCCGGCCAGCAGGCCCGCCCCAAGAAGGGCGATCAGCGGCAAGCGGATGGGCGCAAGGTGCAGCGTCATGTCTATCGTCCCAGGATGAAGGCGCGGGGGTTGCGCTCGATCAGTCGGGCGACCGAGCCGATGGATTCGGTGGCGCGGCGCAGTTCCCGAAGCGCGCCGAGCAATTCGTTGTTGAAGGGCGAACGGGTGCCATAGCTGGCGAACAGGGATTCGGCGCTTCCAGCAGTGGCCTGCAGCCGCTGGATCAGGTCCGGCAACTGCTGGACCGATTGCGCGATCTGGTCGGCGGCCGTGCTGGCCGATTCCAGCGCGCTGTTCAGGCTGCCCACCGCGTTGCCGTCGCGAAGGTCGTTCAGCAGGCCGGTCGCAGCCTCAAGCGTGTTCGACAGGTTGCGCGGCAGCTGCTCGGCATCCTCGCTGCCCAGCATGGCGCGCAGGTCGGCCAGGATCCCCTCGGCCTGCAGGCTGATCTCGGCAAAGCCGAATTCCTCGACCGCGGCGGCGGCGGCGTCGATCTGGTCGATCACCTCCGGCACGTCGACGGCCGCCGCGCTGATCGCAGTAAAGGCCTCTGACGCCTCGTCCAGAAGGCGGGCGAAGGTTTCTCCACTGTTGGCCTCGTCGAGTTCCGCCGTGATGCTGCTGATGTCCGACAGCGCCGCGGCGCCTTCCTCGACCGCCTGGCGGAGGGCGCTCGGGATGGCGCGCGTGTCCTGAGAACTGGCCAGCGCCGTGATGCTGTCCAGCGTGTCGCGGGCCGAGTTCAGCACCTCCTCGATGGGCAGGTTGCCGATGCGCTGGACAAGGCCCTGCGCGCTGGCGGTGAAGTCGTCCAGATCACCCGGGACCGAGGGGATCAGGGGGTTCGGCCTCACAGTCTCGTCGATGGTGGCCGGTCCGGCCTCGGGGATGTCGACCAGCTCGACGATCAGCGAGGTGCCCAGGAACCCCGCGCTGGCGACGCGGGCGCGCAGGCCCTGCGCAACCTCTTCGCGCAGCAGCGCCAGGGCTTCCTCGGCGGTCGCATCGTCGTCAAGACCAAGCCGGCGGGGAGAGATGGCCATCGTCACCAACTGCTGAACGACCGGATTTCCCTCTGCATCGTCGGCCAGGTTCACGGCCAGGTCGGTCACCTGCCCGACCCGCAGGCCCTGGAATTGGACATCGGCGCCGCGGGTCAGACCCTGCAGGGAATCATCGATCAGCATGCCGAGGCGCAGCCTCTCGGTGTCGTCCGTGGCGAACAGCGTGGATTGCGCCGCGGCCTCATCGGCCTGAACCTCGAAGACGTGGCCGGGCTCGATCGGGCTGCCGCCGCTGACGATGGTGTCGAAGGCGACGCCACCCTGCAGGACCGACGACAGCGAATTGACGTTGAAGGCGATGCCCTGCGCGCCAAGCGACAGCGAGAAGCCTGACGTGTCCCAGAAGACGCTGGCGGTCGTCAGGCGCGCATCATGCGGCGCCTCGACGAAGGCATCGGCCAGAACCCGGTCGTCGCCTTCAGCCAGCCGGACGTTCTCCAGCCGCCCCACCTCGACCCCGCGGAAGAGAACGGGCGCTCCTTCCGACAGGCCCTCGGCCGTGTCCATCGACAGGGTAACCCAGGTGCCGGGCTGGTCGCTGCGGACCAGCGGCGGCCGCTCCAGCCCGTCGAAGCGCGATGCCGGTTCGCTGATCTGGGCGTCCCAATAACCTTCGATGAAGGCGCCGGTCAGCACCGTGTCGAGGCGCGTGACGCCCTGGGCCGACACCTGCGGCCGGACGATCCAGAAGGCGGCATCTTCGTCAATGTATTGCGCGACGTCGCTGTCGACGCGGATCGAGACGACGACCTGCGACAAATCCTCGGTGAACTTCACTCCCTCGACCCCGCCAACGGTGATCTCGCGGAAGCGCAGGGCCGTATCCCCGGGCGTGATGCCCGTGGCGTCGGCAAAGACCACCTCGATCAGGGTGCCGCGATCGCGGAACGAATTCCAGGCAATGCCCAAGGTCACGATCAGCGCGATGATCGGCACGATCCAGACAACGTTGACCCCCGCCTGCGCTGCCCGGGCGGCAGTCTTGCGCACCGGGCTTGCCGGTTTGAGGGGCTGGGGCTTGTCGGTCATCCTGTCGTCGTCCTTGGCCGTCAGAGGTCGTAGGGATCGCTGCGGGTGCGCAAGGGCAGGCCGCGCCAGATCAATCGCGCGTCAAAGCTTTGCGCAGAAAGCATCGTGAACGCAACCGACAGCGCGAATGAAACCGCCGCCGGACCTGGATGAATCGAGGCGACGAAACCCAGCTGCACCAGCGCCGACAGGATGGCCACCACGAAGACGTCGATCATCGACCAGCGCCCGATGAACTCCACGACCTCATAGACCTTCAGCCGCGAATGCGCCTGTTCGACCGTGGCCGGGCGTCCCGCCACGATCGCCAGCCAGGCGATCGCCATGAACTTGCCGATGGGCACAATGATAGAGGCGACGAAGACGATCAGCGCGATGTCATAGCTGCCATGGTGCATCAGTTCGACCACGCCACCCAGGATCGTGGCCTCGGAACTGCCAGCCAGGCCTGCGAAGGTCTGGGTGCGCATCATCGGAAACACGTTCGCGGGGATATAGGCGATCAGCCCGGCCAGCCACCAGGCCCACACCACCTGCAGCCGCCGCCGGTCCGGCGGGCGCAGATGCGCGTTGCAGCGGTGGCAATGGACCTGATCGGCGGGCCAGACCCGCCCGCAGCGGTGGCAGCCCAGAAGCCCGGCGCGGTGAGCGGTCAGGATGGGGCCGCCGTGGTCGGCCCCGGACCCGCTCATGCGTCGGCTCCGGCAGGGCGGCTGTCGAATTCGGTGCGCTGACCGGCGTCCTCGATGGCGTCCCAGATCGTCGTCTGGCACATGAAGGCGCGCGAGGCGATGTTGACGAAGATCAGCGCGGCGAACGCCCAGAAGGCCGGGCCAAGATGCACCGAGGCGAGCCCTGCGACCTTGACCAGCGCCACGGCAGTGCCGATCACGAAGATCTCGGCCATGGACCAGGGGCGCAGGATCTCGGACCAGCGGAAGGCGCGTGCGGCGTGGCGGTAGGGCTGGCGCCCCTGCGCCAGCGGCACCAGCGTATAGAGCAGCAGGAACGACCGCGCGATGGGCAGGCCGATGATCATCGCCAGCACCGCCAGCACCAGCGGCAGCAGGACTCCGTCTGCAAAGGCCAGCGCCACGTCAAAGAGCGAGCTGGCATTGCCGAAGCCCATCGCCGAGACCTGCAGGAACGGAAAGAACACCGCCCCCACCAGAAGCACCATCGAGGTGAAGGCAAGCGCGATCAGCTGCGCGAACGCACCTTCGCGCGGCTTGGCGATGACGGTGCCGCAACGGATGCAGCGCGCTGTTTCGCCGTCTTCCAGGTCTTCCTCGACATGGAGCGCGTCGCAGCGCGGGCAGGCGATCAATCCGCGGCCTGTCGCCAGATCATAGCTGTCTTCATGTATCATCATTTAAAGATAGACCAGCCTGCGCGGCGCGCAAGCGGCGGTCTGGCTGGTCGTGGAGAATTGACCAGCTAATGCCGCGAACCCGCCCGCGCCGCCGAGGTCAGCACCACTTGGCGGGGGCTGCCGCCGCTGTGGCCGAAGCTGGTCAGCCCCAGCTTGAAATAGAGCGACAGGCGGTAAGTGTCGTTTTCGAAGCCGGCGGTGATTTCGCCTTCAAGCTGCATCGAGAAGGCCTCGATTAGCTGGCTGCCAAGCCCCGTCCCTTTCTTGTCCAGTGTGGGCGCGGCCGAGTTCACGATTTCCAGCAGCCCGTGGCCCGGCGTCGGCTGGCTCAGGCTGACACGGACCCACGGAGCCTCACCCCCGGCCGGGGCCTGGGCGTACTTGACCGCGTTGGTGAAGGCCTCGGTCGTCAGCAGCGTCAGCGGCACCGCCTGGTCCGGCAGCATGGTCAGGGGCTGGATGTCGGTTTCGACCCGAAGGTCGCGGCCCGAGACCTGGGACGCGGTGACAAGCTGGGTCACGATGTCCGTGATCAGCCGGTCGGCCTCGACCGCGTCCAGCTGCTCGGCTTGGTAGAGGTTGCGATAGATCGTCGCCAGCGCCGCCACCCGGTCCTGCACCGATCGCAGCACCCGCTTGGCATCGGGATCATCGATCAACCGGCTTTGCATGTTGATGATCGAGGCGATGAGCTGGAGGTTGTTCTTGACCCGGTGGTGGACCTCTTTCAGCAGGACCGTCTTTTCCGCCACTGCCTGTTCCATCGCCTCTTCGTCGCGGATCAGAATGCGCGCCATGTTGTGGAACGTCTGGCTGACGTCGGCAATCTCGGTCGGCGCATCCTCGAGGACGGGGGGCGCCGTGTCACGATTGCCGATGGCAAAGCGGCGCATCTGGCCGCGAAGGACGGTGATATGGCGCAGCACCAGCCGGAAGACCGCGAAATAGGCGACGGCCAGCGATACGATCCAGAGCGCGACCGGCAGCAGCACCGCCCCGAAGCGAGAGACCTGGAACACGCCGATGCCGGCGGTCCTCGGGCTCCAGCTGCCCAGGGCATAGACGAGGCCGGGGACGACGGGGACGACGGTGAAGACGCGCGTCTCTCCGTTGTTCGCGGTCGCGCGGAAGGTGGGCTCGCCATCGGTCAGCAGGCTGACCAGCGACCGACCTTGCGGCAGCAGCGCCTGAAAGTCGCCGCCGTCGGTGACGTCGGCGTTCAGCACGTCGCCACGGCTGTTGAAGGTCAGGATGCGGGCGCCATCGGTGCCGAAATCCATGGCGTGAGTGGAGCGCAACAGCTCTTGCGTCAGCGACAGGGCCGTCATCCCGATCAAGTCACGATCCCGATAAAGCGGCTGCATCACCACCACCACGGGCTGCCGGCTGACGGGTCCATATGACATCGCGGTGACGGCCGTCACCGGCGACTGCAGGAACTGGCGCATCAGGTCGGTATCGGACAGGTCGATCGGCACATCCGCCGAATCTGCCGAGGTGCAGGTGACGATCCCGTCCAGCGGGATATAGGCGGCGTGCCGATAGGTTCCGCTGCGCTGGACGAAGTTCCGCAGCAGCTGCGAACAGACCTCTGGCCGGTCCAGGCTTTCCAGCACCGCCGGTCCCAAAGCGTCGGCCGAGCCCAAGGCACTTTGCAGCAACGCCCGTTCGCCGGCCGCCGCCGACGCCGTCCGGCCCAGAAGCGCAATCTCGGCGCTTCGCTCGGCCTCTCGGGACAGGTGCAGGTTCTGGACGAGGGAGATCAGCCCGATCGGCAGGATCGCAACGGACAGAAGCCCCCCGAGCCGGAACCCGAGGCGCCGCGTGAAGTCCAGCCGATCGGTGATCCGCCTGAGCATGACGCCCGCCTCAGCGCGAGCTGACGTTGTTCTGCGCCATCACAGCAAGGGTGGCCTGGTCGGTCATGTTCAGCTCTTCCCCATCCTCAAGGTGCAGAAGCTCGGCCAGCTTGCGCCGTCCGCGATTGGCCCGCGACTTGACGGTGCCGACAGCGACACCGGTCATGTCAGCGGCTTCTTCGTAGGAAAACCCCGAGGCGCCGACAAGGATCAGGGCCTCGCGCTGTTCGTCGGGCAGCTTTTCGAAGGCGGCGCGGAAATCGCGCAGCGCAAGCCGGCCGTCGTGGTCGGGTCGTGCGGCCTGACGGGCCGCGTGGATGCCGTCGCTGTCGCTAACCTCTCTCTTGGTCTTGCGACGCGAGGAATAGAACGTGTTGCGCAGGATCGTGAACAGCCAGGCGCGCAGGTTCGTGCCGGCCTGAAACTTGTCCATGTTCGTCCAGGCCTTGACGATGGTATCCTGGACAAGGTCGTCGGCCGCCGCACCTTCTCGGGTCAGTGACAGGGCAAACGCACGCAACGCAGGCAGGTGATCTACCAGCTGGTCGCGGGGATTGGCCGAAGCGGATTGGGGCATATGATCAGGTACCGAGGAAGGAGAGGAGGCCGGGTGCAGCCGGGATTCGTGTCATTCCTGGTCTTTCAACTTCTTCAGAAGCTCCAGAAACCGGTCGGGGATGTCCACAGTGGCATCTTGCTCATAGACCCTCTTGAGGTTCTCATCGATCTGTTTTTCCACTGCCGCTCTCCGACGGTCGTCTTTCTTGGTTGTCATATTGGTGTCAGTCCCGACAATCTTGTGCGCACACCATGCAACCGATAGGCGGTTCAGTTGGTTCCTTGCAATACGCGAATTAGAAGGACTGTGTAATGACTGTTGCCGATCTGGCCCAAAACATCGGGCGCGAGCTTCCGTTCCTGCGTCGCTACGCCCGCGCCCTGACCGGCAGCCAAACCGCGGGTGACAATTATGCGGCCGCCACGCTGGAGGCGATCCTGTCCGACCGAAGCGTCCTGGACGGAGAGGACGATCTGCGCATCGCGCTGTTCAAGACGTTCCACGCGATCTGGCAAAGCTCGGGACAGCCCGTCGAAGAGGCCGAGATGTCGGCACGTGAGCGCCGGGCGCAGGACCACCTGCGCGGTCTGACCCCGAATTCCCGGGAGGCGCTGCTGCTGCGCACCATCGAGGAGCTGCGCACCGACCAGATCGCCCGCGTCATGCAGATCGACACCGCCGAGGCCGAGGAACTGGTCCAGATCGCCCTGAACGAGATGGGCAACACGCTGCGCGGCAAGGTCATGGTGATCGAGGACGAGATGATCATCGCGATGGACCTGAAGGGCATCGTCCAGGCGATGGGCCACGAGGTGACTGGCGTCGCCCGCACCCACACCGCCGCCATCGAGCTGGCGGGTAAATCGCGCCCGGACCTGATCCTGGCCGACATCCAGCTGGCGGACGGATCGTCGGGCGTCGACGCGGTGAACGAGCTTCTGTCGAGCATGGGCGACATCCCGGTGATCTTCATCACCGCCTTCCCCGAGCGGCTGCTGACTGGCGACCGTCCGGAACCTGCGTTCCTGATCTCGAAGCCCTACAGCGAAGAGCAGGTGCGCTCGGCCGTCAGCCAGGCGATGTTCTTTGCCTCGACCGAGGGGCTGGAGGTCTGATCAGGTCGATTTCTCGGCCAGAAGTTCGTCGAACCCGCGCCGCGCTTCGCGTGCGGCGCGGAGGCGGCGTCGGCGGGCAAGCTCGACATTGATCAGCGCGCCCAAAAGCACTGAAAAGCCCGCCAGATAGAACCACATCAGCAGCGCCACGACCGTCCCGATCGAGCCGTAGATGCGGTTGTAGCTGTTGAAGCTGCCCAAATAGGCCGAAAACGCGATCGAGCCTGCCGACCACAGCAGCGCCGCGAACAGTGCCCCCCAGGTGAAGACCGGCGTGCGCGGCGTCTTCACGTTGGGGCCGTAGCGATAGAGGATGCCGATGGTCAGGATGACCAGCAGGAACATCCCTCCCCAGGGAAGGGCCGTCAACAGAAGCGACCGGAGTGGCGCCACGATGAAGAAGTTCAGCACCACCGGCACGATAACGATGGTCGCCAAGCCCGCGATCGAGATTCCGACGATGACCAGCGTCAGGACATAAGCCAGCAGGAATCCGAAGATCGTCGAGTGCGACCTGACGCCATAGGCCGAATTCAGGCCTCGGATCAGCGCGTCGACCCCCGCTCGCGCCGCGATCGTGGCGATCAGGAACGAAATGAACGACGTCCAGCCGACCGAGGTCTGCCCGTTCTGCATCAGTGTGGTCACCTGGTCGTCGACAATGCCCGCGGCACCTTCGGGCATGAACTCGTGCGCCACGTCCAGGTAGGTCATCACGACCGCCGGGTCGAACCACAGGCTCCAAAGGGCGATGATTGCGGCAAGACCCGGAAACACGGCGAACATCGCGTAGAAGGCGACGCCCGCGGCGATCAGGGGCATGTGGGTCTTGTCCATCCGGTCAAAGACGGCGCCCCAGAATGCCAGGATCTCGTGTAGCCATTTCGGCATGCCGCCCCGCAATTCGTTTGCAGCAGAATGCGGCCCTCGGCTCTCCGGTGCAAGGCCGGCGTCGAATTCAGCCGTAACGGGTCCATAGCGCTTCATCGCCAAGCGCGGCGACGAAGGCAGTGTGCGCCTCAAGTTCAGCTTCGGTCAGGCGGGGCGGCAGCGGTCGGGCGCGCGGGCTGCGGGGTCGCATCGTGCCGCCTGCCGTCTGCACCTCGCCACCGCTCGCAGGCACCCCGTCCAGGACCAGATCGGGCTGACGGCCGCCGATCAGTTCAAGATACACTTCGGCCAGCAGTTCGCTGTCCAGAAGCGCGCCATGCAGTTCTCGACCCGAGTTATCGACGCCGTATCGGCGGCACAATGCGTCCAGCGTTGCCGGTGAGCCCGGGAACTTCTCGCGCGCCAGCATCAGCGTATCGAGGGCGCGGGACGCGGGCAGGGTGGGATAACCGGCACGACGCAGCTCGGCGTTCAGGAATTTCATGTCGAAGCTGGCGTTATGGATCACCAGCTTGGCATCGGAACCAATGAAGTCGATGAACCCTGCCGCCACCTCGGCAAAGAGGGGCTTGTCGCGCAGGAAGTCGTCGCCCAGCCCGTGAACGTCGAAAGCCTCTTTCGGCATTGGACGTTGAGGATTGATATAGACGTGAAACGTGCGTCCCGTCGGCAGGTGGTTCATCAGCTCTAACGCACCGATTTCGACGATGCGGTCGGCGCCCTCGGCGTCGAAGCCAGTGGTTTCGGTGTCGAGGACGATCTCACGCATCCGGTATGACCTCACTGATGATCTGGACGACGGCCTGCCGGGCGCCCTCGACGCTATGGGTCGGGATGACCCAATCGGCGCGGGCCCGTTTTTCCATATCCGGCATCTGGCGTGCAAGGATCAAACGCAGGATATCGGGGGTCATGCCGGGACGCGCCAGCACCCGCGCCGCCTGGGTCTCGGCATGGGTCGACACCACGGCCACCCCGTCAAGTTCGGGCGCGGCGGCGCTTTCGAACAGCAACGGAATGTCCAGAACGACAAGCGGCGCATGGCGATGACGGTACAGGAAAGCCTGCCGATCCTCGGCCACAAGTGGATGGACGATCGCCTCCAGCTGCGCTAGCGCGGCGGGGGCATGGCTGATCGCCTGCTTCAACGCATCGCGGTCGATGGCATCGCCGTGCAAGGCCGCAGGGAAGGCAGCGGCGACTGGCGCCACAGCCGCGCCGCCCTTTGCATAAAGCCGATGAACAGCCTCATCGGCATCCCAGACAGGATGACCGAGGTCGCGGAACATCTTCGCTGTCGTCGACTTGCCCATTCCGATACTGCCGGTCAGGCCAAGGCGAAAGGTCATTCCAGCGCCACCCGCCGCGCCTCGTCATCGACCTCTGGGCGCTGCCCGAACCAGCGCTCGAAGCCGGGGGCAGCCTGGTGCAGCAGCATACCCAAGCCGTCAACGATGTGACAGCCGCGAGCCTGAGCTTCGGCGAGGAAGGGCGTCATTAGCGGCGTGTAGACCAGGTCGGTGACGATCGCGCCTGGCGACAAGGCGTCCAGGGGTATGCGCAGAGGTTGCTTCCCCTCCATCCCCAGCGATGTGGCGTTCACGACCGTCGTCGCGCCCTCCAGCATGTTGCCGACCTGCGCCCAGTCATAGACCACCAGCCTTGCACCGAACTCGGCCTTGATCTGCTCGGCCCTGAGTCGGGTACGGTTGGTGATCCGCAGCTCGGTGACGCCACTGTCCAGCAGAGAGGCGACTACCGCGCGTGCCGCGCCGCCCGCGCCGATGACCGCCGCAGTGGAGTGGTCGGGCGACCAGTCCGGTGCGTTCTGCCGCAGATTGGCCACGAAGCCATAGCCGTCAGTGTTGTCGGCATGGATCTTTCCATCTGGGCGGAAGATCAGCGTGTTGGCAGCACCGATCAACGCGGCTCGGTCGGTCACCGTGTCGGCCAGTGTCAGAACGGCCTCCTTGTGCGGGATCGTGACGTTGGCCCCGACGAATCCCATGCGCGGCATGACGCGAAGCACCTCGGCCAGGTGTTCGGGCATGACCGGGATCGGCACATAGTGTCCGCGCAGCCTGTATCGTGCCAGCCAATGCGCGTGAAGGCGCGGCGAGCGACTGTGCGCGATCGGCATGCCGATCACGCCGGCAAGCGGGGCATGGCGGACGTGGTTGGCGGGAAGTTCGGTCGTCATCGAGCTTTCTGACTGGCTTCGGTCCGGCTCAGACTAGGTCGCCGGCCGCAGGGAAAAAAGATCCTTTGATCAGATTGGCTAACCTTTGTGACCGATGCGGCTCATAACTTCTGCGGCAACATTGTGGACAACTCGTTGGGGGAATCGGGCCGGCGTCTGGGTGCAACCAGGTCAAGGCTCTGTTTGGGCTGGATTCTGTCACAGAACAGACAGGGTACACGCTGAATTTGCCCACATCTGGACAGCTTCATACTCCATTGGTGCGATGCTGTGGAGAAAACTGGTGCAGGCTGGTTATCCGCAAAGTTATCCCCAACTGATCCTCATGTTAACAAACGACTTTACAGTCCTGACACAAATTTTCCTCACCGTTATCCACAAGTACCGATTCTGCGGAGATTCCGGTGAACGGAATCCTTGTCCCTTGGTCCACAGGGCCTACTACAACAACATTCCTTTCTTTCTTCTTCTTATTTAAGTGAGCAGGAAACGAGGTTCCCGATGCTCGACTGGCTTTTACTGATCTATCCGTACGTGAAGGCCTTTCACGTCATGGCGGTGATTTCCTGGATGGCGGGTCTGTTCTATCTGCCTCGCCTGTTCGTCTATCATTCAGAACGGCCGGCCGTTTCCGGCGAGCCGGCGGGCAGTTTCGTGATCATGGAGCAGAAGCTTCTGCGGCTGATCATGAACCCGGCGATGATCGCGACTTGGGTCAGCGGCCTGACGCTTGTTCTGACGCCAGGTGTCGTCGACTGGTCGCTGGTATGGCCTTGGGTCAAGGCGGGCGCGGTCGTCGCAATGACCTGGTTTCACATGTGGTGTGCGAGGGAACGGCGTAATCTGTCCGGCGGACAGGCCCAGAGCGGGCGGCGCTATCGCATGATGAACGAGGTTCCGACGCTTCTTATGGTCGCGATCGTGTCGGCGGTGATCGTGAAGTTCTGATCGAAAAGATTGACTCGTCGCGGCGCGCGCCTTACATGCGCGGCAACCCCTGCCGTCCGGCTTGGGATTCTCCGAACAGAATTCATCCGCTGCCCGATCCGTCGTGTGGCCGAAAGTATGCGCCGATATGACCGAAGAACGCCTCAACCTGTCCGATCTCAAGGCGAAAAGCCCCGCCGACCTGCTGTCCATGGCGGAAGAGTGGGAGATCGAGAACGCCTCGACTATGCGCAAGGGCGAGATGATGTACTCGATCCTCAAGGAGCATGCCGAAGAGGGCTGGGACATCGGCGGTGAAGGCGTGCTGGAGGTCGTGCAGGACGGTTTCGGCTTTCTGCGCTCAACCGAGGCGAATTATCTGCCAGGCCCGGACGACATCTATGTCAGCCCTGACATGATCCGTCAGCATTCCCTGCGCACCGGTGACACGGTCGAAGGTGTCATTCGAGCACCTGGCGACAACGAGCGTTATTTTGCGCTGACGCGGGTCGAGCGGATCAACTTCGAAAACCCGGAAAAGGCACGTCACAAGGTCGCCTTCGACAACCTGACGCCTCTTTATCCCGACGAGCGGCTCAAGATGGAGATCGAGGATCCGACCATCAAGGACCGCAGCGCGCGGATCATCGACCTGGTGTCGCCGATCGGCAAGGGTCAACGGTCGCTGATCGTCGCGCCGCCGCGGACTGGCAAGACGGTTCTGCTGCAGAACATTGCCCATTCGATCGAGCGTAATCACCCGGAATGCTACCTGATCGTCCTGCTGATCGACGAACGCCCTGAAGAGGTGACCGACATGCAGCGCAGCGTGCGCGGCGAAGTTGTGTCCTCGACCTTTGACGAACCAGCCAGTCGGCATGTCGCCGTCTCTGAAATGGTCATCGAAAAAGCCAAACGTTTGGTCGAGCATAAGCGAGATGTTGTTATCTTGCTTGATTCGATCACAAGACTTGGTAGGGCGTTCAATACCGTCGTGCCAAGTTCTGGTAAGGTTCTTACCGGCGGCGTCGACGCGAATGCGCTGCAGCGGCCGAAGCGCTTCTTCGGTGCAGCCCGGAACATTGAGGAAGGCGGAAGCCTGACGATCATCGCTACCGCATTGATCGACACTGGGTCCCGCATGGACGAGGTTATCTTCGAAGAGTTCAAGGGCACTGGCAACAGCGAGATCGTGCTTGATCGGAAGGTAGCCGACAAGCGGGTCTTCCCGGCGATGGACATCCTCAAGTCGGGAACGCGGAAGGAAGAACTTCTGGTTGACAGCCGCGATCTGCAGAAAACCTATCTGCTGCGTCGCATTCTGAACCCGATGGGAACCACGGATGCCGTCGAATTCCTGATCTCGAAGCTGAAGCAGACTAAGACGAACTCTGAGTTCTTCGATTCGATGAACGCCTGACGGGGTCTTTATGGAACTTATTTTCGCAGAAGCCACCCCGCCTGGGCGGGGGGGCGTTTCGGTCATTCGCCTTAGTGGCGAGGGCGCCCGCCAAGCCGCAGAGGCGCTTGTCGGAGAACTGCCAGTCGCGCGTATGGCATATTTTCGGAATCTTGCTGATCGTGGCGAGATTATCGACCAGGTGCTGGCACTTCGCTTCGATGCCGGCGCCAGTTTCACCGGTGAAGAAGTGGTGGAGCTGCATCTTCATGGGGCGCCAGTCGTTGTCCGGAGGGTCGAGGCGGTGCTTCTTGGCTCTGGTGCGCGGGTCGCCGAAGCCGGAGAGTTCACCAAACGTGCTTTCCTGAACGGTCGGATGGACCTAGCGGAGATCGAAGGGCTTGGCGATCTTCTGGTCGCAGAGACCGAAAGCCAACGGCGGCTGGCAGTTCGTACAGCCGGGGGCGAACTGGCGAAGCGTGCGGCGCATTGGCGGTCACTGCTGATTGAAGCCGGCGCGCTTGTGGAGGTGAGCGTCGATTTCGCGGACGAAGATGTTCCTGATGAAGTGCCACCTCGGGTCTACGAGATCATCGCCGAGGTGCGGGACCTGCTTCAGCTTGAAGTCGATGGTTTCTCTGCGGCCGAGCAGATCCGCAAAGGATTCGAAGTTGCAATTGTCGGACCGCCTAACGCAGGCAAGTCCAGCCTTCTGAACCGATTGGCGAAACGCGACGTGGCGATCACGTCGGAGCGCGCAGGTACAACCAGAGACATCCTCGAACTGCGGATGGATATCAGGGGCCTAGCCGTGACATTTCTTGATACAGCCGGCTTACGAACTTCTGAGGACGAAGTCGAAGCAACCGGCATTCAGCGAGCACGCGATCGCGCACAGGCCGCAGACCTACGCATTCATCTGTCGGACGATAGATCTGTCGAGCGGAGCCTGTGGCAAGAGGGGGATATCGTAGCACAAGGAAAATCTGATCTCCTCCCGCGGATTGGAAGCTATGGTATATCCTCGTTAACCGGAGAGGGCATTGCAGGTCTTTTGGAACAAGTCCATGCTACGCTGCGTGAGCGGGTGGCCAACGCTAGCCTCATCAGCCATGAGCGGCAGCGGCAGGAACTTGATGATGCACGGTCGGCGTTATTGGATGTCGAACATCTTCCGGCTGAAATTATTGCCGAAGCCCTGCGCCACGCGAACCATGCGCTGGATCGGCTGGTTGGAAAAATTGGTGTTGAAGACTATCTTGAGAAGATCTTCTCATCGTTTTGTATCGGTAAGTAGGGATGTTCCACGTGAAACACTATGATGTCGCCGTTATTGGTGCCGGACATGCTGGCTTAGAAGCTGCAACAGCAGCGGCGCGTATGGGTGCATCCGTGGTGCTGCTGACGATGCGAGAAGATGATATAGGTACCCTCTCATGTAACCCAGCGATCGGCGGACTTGGAAAGGGGCATCTTGTCCGTGAAGTTGATGCGATGGACGGTGTGATTGGCCAGCTGGCCGATCAAGCGGGGATCCAGTTTAGGTTATTAAACCGAAAGAAGGGTCCCGCTGTACAAGGGCCTAGGGCGCAAATGGATCGTGCAGTCTATAAGGCTGCTGCCCTGTGCATGGTCCGCAGCTACAGAAATCTTGACCTTGTAACCACTGAGGTCATTGGCCTTGCTATGCAGAATGATGCCGTGACAGGCGTCAAAACGTCTTCTCATGGATTGATTGAGGCGTCTGCAGTTGTCATCACAACAGGCACCTTTCTTAATGGTCGGATTCATGTCGGAGAACTCAGTAAGCCCTCTGGCCGGTGGGGCAATGAATCTTCCGCAACCCTTGCCGCAGACCTGCTGCATCTTGAACTGCCGATGGGGCGGCTAAAAACGGGAACGCCGCCTCGGCTGGATGGTAGAACCATTTCGTGGGAAAAACTGGAGCGGCAACCAGGAGACGATGAACCTGTGATGTTCTCGTATCTAAGCGACCGACTCAATCTTGCTCAGATTTCTTGCGGCATTACGGAAACTAATGAGCAGACTCACGAAATTATTCGTAAAAATATTAATAAATCCGCGATGTACGGCGGCCATATTTCAGGGCGTGGCCCCCGCTATTGTCCGTCGATCGAAGATAAGGTTATGCGTTTCGCCGATAAGACGTCGCACCAGATCTTCTTGGAGCCTGAAGGCTTGAATGATCATACGGTCTATCCAAATGGTATATCCACGTCTCTGCCAATCGATATTCAGGAATCCTATGTGCGATCGATTCTTGGGCTCGAAGAAGCGGTCATTCTTCAGCCAGGCTATGCCGTTGAGTATGATTATATTGATCCAACGGCTCTAACGAGGTCACTCTCTGTCAAGTCACTTGCGGGACTGTATCTCGCTGGCCAAATCAACGGCACAACAGGCTACGAGGAAGCCGCGGCGCAAGGCCTAGTCGCTGGAATAAACGCGGCACGATTTGCGCATGGGCATGAACCCGTGACATTTAGTAGAACTGAGAGCTATATCGGCGTACTCGTGGACGATCTGGTCACGCGGGGTGTCACGGAGCCGTATCGCATGTTCACGTCACGTGCCGAGTTTCGGCTGACTTTGCGGGCAGACAACGCTGATCAACGTCTCACTCCAAAAGGAATTCAGATCGGCGTCATTTCACCGACGAGGCAGCGCAGCTTCTGCGTTAGGCAGGATGCGTATTTAGCAGCTAGACATGCTTTAACGGCCAAGACGTTCTCTCCTAATGAACTCCGCAGTTCCGGGATAGATGTC
>JAYZBS010000026.1:0-5818 GCA_036338635.1 Pseudomonadota bacterium
CCGGAACCAGCGGCAGGCGGCTTCGGTCACGTCCAGAAGCTTTGTCCGCTGGTCAGTGCGTTCGCGCGCCCGCGTGTCGGGTTCGGGCATGGCCAGCCCGGCCTCGGCCGCCAGCAGCTTGACGGCCTCGATGAATTCCAGGCCGTCGTGGTCGCGCAGGAAGGACACCACGTCGCCCTTCGCATGGCAGCCGAAGCAGTAGTAGAACCCCTTCTGGTCGTCGCAGTGGAAGCTGGCGGACTTCTCCTGGTGAAAGGGGCATGGCGCCCACCAGTCGCCGCGAGCCTGGTTCGACTTTCGCAGGTCCCACATCACCTTCTTGCCGATCACGCGGCTGATCGGGACGCGGTTGCGAATCTCGTCGAGGAAACCGGGAGGCAGGGACATGGGCGGCATTATCCGGGATGGCGGAAGGAGCGGCAAGCGCCGGTTCAGGGGTATTTGGGCAACGAAGAGGCGTTACGCGCCCACTGCCCCGCGGGCCAGCCCCCAGTAGATCTGAATGATCCGGGATCGGTCGAGGCGCCCGCCTTCCCGATACCAGTTGGTCACGCCGGTCAGCATGGCGATCAGCGCCAGCGTAGTCAGCTTGGCGTCCTCGATCCGCATCGTTCCGGCGGCCACCCCATCGCGGAGGATTTCTTCCAGCGCTGCCTCGTACCGGCCGCGCAGGTCGGCGATGCGCGCGAAATTGTCCGGGTTGAGGTTGCGCAGCTCCATGTAGGACAGGAAGACGGCGTCCGGGTGATCGAGGCTGAAGCCGATATGGAAGTTCACGAAACTGTGCAGGCGTGCCAACGGGTCGGCCTGCGGATCGTCGCGCCAGGCGTCCAGCAGGTCCTGCATGTGCGTTTCCAGAAGGTCGAAGAGAAGCGCCTGCTTGTCTTGCGTATAGGCATAGAGGGCGCCGGCCTGGACGCCCACGGCGGCCGCGATCTGGCGCATCGACACGGCCGCATAGCCCTGCCGCGCGAAAAGGCGGCGGGCCTCGTCGCGAAGCAGGGGGCCGGTGATCTCGGCGCGGGAACCTTGGGTGCGGGCCATCGGGACCTGTTAGCCCGAGGGGGGCTGGCTTGGAAAGCAAGAACACTGCCGTTGCCCATGCCGGGGCGTCGGCGTAACCATCTTGCCATGAGATATGCGATCATCCTTGCCCTGCTGCTGACGGCCTGTACCGAAGGTGCCGATTACCCCCGGCTGCTTCCGACTGAACAGTTGCTGAGCCCGCCGGACGTGCCCGACCATGCCGTGGCCGCCAGCCCGGCTGCGGTCGAGGAGGATGCCCTGTCGCGCGCCGAGGCGCTGCGGGCGCGCGCCAAAGCGCTGCAGGGCCCGGTGGTTGACCCGTCCCTGAGGCGGCGGGCCGGCCTGTGATTGCATGACCCCTTGCCGCTGGTCAGAGCCGCTGGTTAGAACGATCTATCAGCTGGAAAGGGTCTGCTCATGCCGGTGATCACCTCGATAGACGACCTCAAGGCGCTGCACCGCGCGCGAACGCCGAAGATGTTTTACGACTATGCCGAATCGGGCAGCTATACCGAACAGACGTTCCGTGAGAACACCACCGACTTTGCCCGTCTGAAGCTGCGCCAGAAGGTGGCTGTGGACATGTCGAACCGGAAGATCGCCCGCGATATCGTGGGCCTGCCGGCGACGATGCCGGTGGCGCTGGCGCCCGTGGGACTGACCGGCATGCAGCATGCCGACGGCGAGATCCACGCGGCGCGGGCGGCCGAGAAGTTCGGCGTCCCTTTCTGCCTGTCCACCATGTCGATCTGCTCGATCGAGGACGTTGCCCAGCACACGACCAAGCCCTTCATGTTCCAGCTCTATGTGATGAAGGACCAGGATTTCCTTGCCGCGATCATCGAACGTGCCAAGGCCGCGAATTGCAGCGCGCTGGTTCTGACGCTGGACCTGCAGATCCTGGGCCAGCGGCACAAGGACCTGAAGAACGGGCTGTCCGCGCCGCCCAAGATGACGCTGCCGACGATGCTGGACCTGGCCACCCGCTGGCGGTGGGGCATGGGCATGCTGAAGACCAAGCGGCGATTCTTCGGCAACATCGTCGGCCATGCCAAGGGCGTGGGCGACACATCGAGCCTGATGAGCTGGACGGCTGAACAGTTCGACGAGCGGCTGGACTGGGACAAGATCGCGGCGATCCGCGACATGTGGGGCGGCAAGCTGATCCTGAAGGGTATCCTGGACCCCGAGGATGCGCGCATCGCGGCCGATTTTGGCGCCGACGCCATCGTCGTCAGCAACCACGGCGGGCGGCAGCTGGACGGGGCGCTGTCCTCGATCCGCATGCTGCCGCATATCGTCAAGGCGGTGGGCGACCGGGTCGAGGTGCACATGGACAGCGGCATCAGATCGGGGCAGGACGTGCTCAAGGCCCTGGCGCTCGGGGCGCACTCGACCTGGATCGGCCGGGCTTGGGTGCATGGGCTTGGCGCCATGGGCGAGGCCGGGGTTACGCGCGCGCTGGAGGTCATCCGCAAGGAGCTGGACATCAGCATGGCGCTGTGCGGTGAGCGCGACCTGACGAAGGTGGGCCGCCAGAACTTGCTGATCCCGCGCGGCTTTCTTGACGAATACGAGATTGCCTGATCGCAGGACTGGCGTCAGCTTCTGGGCACCGAAGAGGTTCGTGACAGTTTGCGGTTGATCCCGCTGACGATCGGGACATGCGGCAGCGCCATGGCCGACAGGAAGGGCACGACGATCGCCGTTGCCAGGACCAGCCACATGTGGGTGATGCCGATCGTGATGAAGGCGAAGATGATCCCGATATGCATCAGGTAGATGATGACTGACGCGCTGGACAGGTTAAGCCGCGTCGCGGGAACGTCCATCCGCATCACCGCCATCACGATCAGCACCGGCACAAGGTAGAGTAGCACCGGGAATTCTGGCGGGTCCTTCAGCGGAACCGCCCCCGTGTCCATCAGCCAGCGCACCTCGACCAGCCTGAGGACCAGCAGGCCGGCGACCAGCCCCCACAGCAGCACCGCGCTTGGCAGTGCCCCACGTCCTCGACGCGCGATCCAGTGCGCCAGCAGGAACCCCTCGACCACGAATGGCAGCAGATAGAGGACATTCGCCCGCGGCAGCGCGAACCACGGCCCGACGAAGGCGTAACGGTCGTTGTACTGCGCCAGCGACGCCACGATGGCCGCCAGAACCGCGGCGGCGGCCAGCGCCATGCCTTGATGTCGGACAGGCACGGTCTGGCGCACCAGCCAGATGATCGCCACGATCTGGACCAGGCAGGCGACATACCACAGGTGCATGGGACCGTTGACGACCTGGTGCAGAACCTCGGCACCACTCTCGACCGGCCGCAGCCAGAGGGGCGCATAGATGATCACCCAGGTTGCATAGAGGATGACCAGTCCGCGCAGCCACCCCGACAGGCGATTGCGGATCGCCGTATGAAAGAGGCCGAAACCCGACAGCAGCGCAAAGGTCGGAACCACCAGCCGCAGCAGCCCATAGCCGATCTCGGTCATCCAGCGAAATTCATAGCCGGTCATCAGGACCGTATGCGCAAAGACGACGCAGCACGCCAGGATCACGCGAAGATAGTCGATCGATGGGTAGCGGGGCGTGACGGGCGACATGGACAATTACAACCTAGGACGTTCCCCGGATGATGTCGCGTCAACCCGCGGCACCGGTCCATCCGTAAAAGGCCATGGCGGTTCATCCGTCAACGAAAATATGTGTTCACATCTTTCAAATGGGTCGGACATACGTTATGGGCACCGCTTGCCGCCACGCACCCTTGGAGGGTGGCGGCCTCAACATGGTTAAGGATGAAAGACATGGCCAAAGAGATTCCGGATCTGGTGGCCGAGGCACGCGCGGGGACAGGCAAGGGGGCCGCCCGCCAAGCTCGCCGCGAAGGCAAGGTGCCCGGCATCGTCTACGGCGACGGCAAAGAGCCCGTCGCCCTGGCGTTCGACTTCAACAAGCTTCTGACCCAGCTGCGCGCCGGTCGCTTCATGTCCACGCTGTGGAACCTGAAGGTCGACGGTCAGGACGACGTCCGCGTCATCTGCCGTGGCGTCCAGCGCGACGTCGTGAAGGATCTGCCGATCCACATCGACTTCATGCGCCTGCGCCGTACCTCGAAGGTGAACCTGTTCATCCCGGTCGAGTTCGTGAACCACGAGAAGTGCCCCGGCCTGAAGAAGGGCGGCACCCTGGTCACCGTCCGCGCCGAGGTCGAGCTGATCGTGACCGCGGGCGACATCCCGGACCACATCACCGTGGACCTGGAAGGCCTGGAAGTGGGCAGCACGATCCACATCAACGACGCGGCCCTGCCCGAGGGCGTGAAGCCGGTGATCGACCGCAACTTCGTGATCGCCAACATCGCCGCCCCGTCGGCGCTGCGTTCGGAAGACGCGGCCGAGGAAGAAGCCACCGCCGAGGAGTGATCCCGCGCGCTTCGGTCGCATGACCATCGGGCGGTGCCATCGGCGCCGCCCTTTCCATTTCAGGGCCGCTTTGCTAGCCCGACCGCATGGAGACACGCATGGAACCCGTCCACATCGTCGGCGCCGGCCTCGCCGGGTCCGAGGCCGCCTGGCAGATCGCCCGCGCCGGCGTCCCGGTCGTCCTGCACGAGATGCGCCCCGCCGTCGAAACCTTCGCCCACCGCACCGGCGACTGCGCCGAGATGGTCTGCTCGAACAGCTTCCGCTCGGACGACGACGTGATGAACGCCGTGGGCCTGCTGCACTGGGAGATGCGCACGGCCGGCGGGCTGATCATGCAGATGGCCGACCGCCACCGCCTGCCCGCAGGCGGCGCCTTGGCCGTGGACCGCGACGCCTTCTCGGCCGCCGTAACCGCCGCCCTGCAGGCTGAGCCGCTGATCGAGATTCGTCCCGGAGAGATCACCAAGCTTCCGTCCGAGGGAAACTGGATCGTGGCGACGGGGCCGCTGACCTCCGACGCCCTGGCCGGGGCCATCCGCGATGTCACGGGCACGGACGCTCTGGCCTTCTTCGACGCCATCGCGCCCATCGTCCATGCCGACACCATCGACATGAGCATCGCATGGGAACAGAGCCGCTATGACAAGGGCGAGACCGAGGCCGAACAGAAGGCCTATATCAACTGCCCGATGACCAAGCCCGAATACGAGGCCTTCATTGACGCCCTTCTGGCCGCCGACAAGGCCGAATTTCATGAGGGCGAGACTGCCGGCTATTTCGATGGCTGCCTGCCGATCGAGGTCATGGCTGAACGCGGCCGAGAGACGCTGCGCCACGGCCCGATGAAGCCCGTGGGACTGACGAACGCGCACAAGCCGCAGGAGAAAGCCTATGCTGTGGTGCAGCTGCGCCGCGACAACGCGCTCGGCACGCTCTACAACATCGTGGGTTTCCAGACGAAGATGAAATACGGCGCGCAGACTCAGGTGTTCCGGATGATCCCCGGCCTGCAGGACGCAAGCTTCGCACGGTTGGGCGGCATCCACCGCAACAGCTTCCTGAACTCGCCCACGCTGCTCGACGACCGGATGCGCCTGCGCCCGCGCCCGAAACTGCGCTTCGCTGGCCAGGTGACGGGGGTCGAGGGCTATGTGGAAAGCGCCGCGATGGGGCTTCTGGCCGGGCGCATGGCCGCCGCGCAGGCGCATGGGCGCGATCTGCCGCCACCGCCCTTCACCACGGCCATGGGGGCATTGGTCAACCACATCACCGGCGGCGCCGAGGCCAAGACCTTCCAGCCGATGAACGTGAACTTCGGCCTCTTCCCGCCGCTGGAGGACGCGCGCAGCGGCCGCCGCGGGCGCAAG
>JAYZBS010000027.1:0-29001 GCA_036338635.1 Pseudomonadota bacterium
GGCAACCGCAACGCCCCGCTCGGTCACCAGCCTTGTCGCCTCGATCTTGACCTCGCGGCTGGACTTCCGTCCCGTCATATCCACTCTCCAGTTCCATGGTCACGATCTTATCCTCGTGTCCACAAAACCCGCAGCAGGCCATGTCGAACACCTTTTCGTCGACGTTCTCGAAGGCAAGATCCCGGCATACCAAAATCCCGACAATGTCGGCATCAGGTCCCGTCTGGTCGAGGTGCACCCCCTGCTCGCTGCCAAATATTCCGCCTGTCCCTTCCACGCAGATCCGATGATCAAGCCCGCTTCAGCGAGCTTTTTCGTTCTTATCCAGCGAATTTCGCAGGACCTCTACTCAAAGATTTATGTACTTCAAAATTAGGTTGAAATTGCTAGCACCTTAATGCGCCTTCGAGACAATGATATCTGGATTCACGCCAACTGTCGGCTCTCCGTCGACCCGCTGGATGGTTAGGCATAATGCGGCATGACCTTAGGCGCCTCTGTGGGACGGCTTGACCTCGCTGGCCCTTTTGATCGACCGTCACACCTGGGAGCTTCTGGGATGGCACTGTCATGCAACGGAAAAGCGACCACAGCGGCCGGCGCACTAGAACATGCTCTGATCAGCCGCTTCGGCACCTTGGGTCGCTTCAGCCGTAAGTTCTTGCTGAGGTCTGCCATTGGCATTCGCCATCAGGCTCGAACCGATGGCGCCTGGGTGACTCATTCTTTACTAGCCGGCACTACATGGTCCTGATGCGCAGCTACGGTCTGAGGCAGGAGTGCAACTTCGTACCGTCCGCAGCGAAACGGCATGGTCGAACGTGCCATCAGGACGCTGAAGGAATGAGGAGGATCAGAAAACGGCCAAAGTGGTCGATTTTCCGACGAATGCGTTCATCGCCACCGCTTGGAGAGCATCCAGCACGCCGCGCGGGCCATCGGAGACTGGATACGGCTCTACAACACCCGCCGACCGCATCAGGCGCTTGTCGTTCGGACACCTGCCGAAGCATCCAGGCTAACGGCTCGATCCGAGCAGACCCGGCTGGTTCAATAGAAATGCGCATCGGCGGGATCCCGCCCGCCATGAAGCTGAAAATGGCCGCATGACTTCTACGGTCGCGCCTCGTTGAAATTGGGAGGATTAGCCTTATGGCGTTGATCGGCTTGCCCAGACCCTGCGCAATCATGAGATTTCCGACGCTTTCGTCGGGATTGATGGCGAGATGCTTGCAATGGGCCTCAGGCCGGACGGCGGAGTCTGGACCATCGCGGTCGAGGCGCGGGACTCGGGTCGCCGGACGTCGCATTCGATCCTCGCGCTCGAGGATGCCGTCGTCGCGACCTCGGGCGACTGCCGTCACATGGTCGAGGTACAGGGACGCCGCCTGTCGCACACGATGGACCCAAGGCGATTCGCGCCACTGATCGCGTCGCCGGCCTCCGTCACTGTCGTGGCTCGAACCTGTGCCGAAGCTGATGCATGGGTGGCGGACCTCATGGTGCCTGGGCATGACAAGGGCACGACATTCGCAAGACGAAGCGGGCTCGACGCCCTGTTCCTCTTGGGCGATGATGATGCCAGCACACCGAGCGTGGGAGTCGGAGGACTACTCACCGATGAGCCAGGGGCAATCGCCTCAGCCGAGGGGGATGGGCCTCATGGAGACGATACGGACTGATCGCTTCAAGACCGCTATCCTGCTCATTGCCGCGACTGGCCTGATAGCGGGACTTGTCTTCTACTTTTCCGGACGTCCCGAAGAGGCGAACCTGATCTGGATCGCCGGCGTCGTTCCCCCGCTCGCTTCACTCGTGGTCGAGATCCTGCGCAGCCTGCGCTCCGGCGAGGTGGGCCTCGATATCGTCGCCGCGCTGTCGATGTTGGCGGCGCTCGTCTTCGACGAGACGCTTGCGGCAGCGGTCGTCGCGATGATGTATTCAGGCGGCACCTTCCTCGAAGCCTTCGCCGAAGGCCGCGCGCGGCGCTCGATGCAGGACCTTTTGTCGCGCGTGCCGCGGACGGCCACCCGGCACCGCAACGGCGGGCTGGAGGAGGTCCCGCTCGACGAAATCGCGCCCGGCGACCGTCTCCTGATCCGGCAGGGCGACGTGGTGCCGGTGGATGGGCTGGTGGCCTCGAAGACGGCCTTCGTCGACACCTCCGCGCTGACAGGCGAGTCCCTGCCGGTGCGCCTCGTCCACGGCGCCGAAGCCATGAGCGGCTCCACAAACTCAGGTGAGGCGTTCGACCTGACGGCGACGAGAGAAGCCAAGGACAGCACCTATTCCGGGATTGTCCGGTTGGTCGAGAAGGCGCAGGCCTCGAAGGCGCCAATGTCGCGGCTGGCCGACCGTTGGTCGCTGGGGTTTCTGGCGATCACGGTCAGCATTGCCTTGGCTTCGTGGTGGTCCACCGGCGACCCGATCCGGGCCGTCGCCGTGCTCGTCGTCGCAACGCCTTGTCCGCTGATCCTTGCCGTGCCGGTCGCGCTCGTCGCCGGCCTGTCGCGCGCCGCGCATTTCGGGGTGCTGATCAAGGGTGCGGGACCGCTGGAAACGATGGCGCGCATCCGAACGCTGATCCTCGACAAGACCGGCACGCTGACCGACGGCCGGCCGCAGATCGTCTCGATCGCCAGCCACGACGGCATGGCCGAGGGCGGCATCCTGCGCCTTGCCGCAGCACTTGACCAGGCGTCCAAGCACCCCGTGGCGCAGGCGATTGTCGCCGCCGCGAGGGCGCGGGGCTTCACACTGCCCGTTCCGTCAGACGTGGTGGAAATCCCGGGCGAAGGGGTCGTGGGCCTTGTCGAAGGCCGGCAGGTCATCGTCGGTGGTGATGCCTTTGTCGCGTCTGGCGTTGGACGGCCGCCCGGCGATCATTCCGCCATCGCTGCCGGCTCGGTCCTCGTAGCGGTCGCCGTCGACAGGCGCATGGCAGGGTACATCGTCATGTCCGATCCCCTGCGCGACGGCGCGGGCGCCATGCTCGACGGGCTGCGGAGCGAGGGGATCGCGCGTATCTTGCTCGCCACCGGCGACCGCGCAGACGTGGCCGAGCGCGTGACCGAGGGGCTTGGCCTCGACGGGCTGCGCGCCGGGCTCACGCCCGAGCAGAAGGTTCTGCTGGTTCTCTCCGAGCGCAAGCGCGGGCCCGTGATGATGGTGGGCGACGGCGTCAACGACGCGCCGGCTCTCGCAGCGGCCGATGTAGGTGTCGCGATGGGCGCACGCGGAGCCGCTGCATCGGCGGAGGCGGCAGACGTCGTGCTGCTGGTCGACCGTATCGACCGCCTCGGGCCAGGGATTGAGATCGCGCGCGGTGCGCGCCGCATCGCTGTCGAAAGCGTTGTCGCCGGGATCGGACTGTCGGTTCTCGGCATGATCGCCGCCGCCTTCGGCTATCTGACCCCGGTACAGGGGGCGCTCCTGCAGGAGATCATCGACGTCGCCGTGATCCTGAACGCCCTGCGCGCGCTGCGCATCGCACCCCATGAAGCCACCATTCCGGAACCAAAGGCTGTCTCCTCCGGGCAGGACGACATCGCGAAAGGAGCCACGCCATGAGCCGGCTTTCGCATTCCGAAATCCACATGGTGCATCGCATCGGCTGGCTGCGGGCGGCCGTGCTAGGAGCCAATGACGGATTGGTGTCGACTGCCAGCCTCGTGGTCGGCGTCACCGCAGCGGGATCTGGAAAGTCGGAGGTCCTGATCGCGAGGCTGGCTGGCCTCGTGGCCGGTGCGATGTCTATAGCGGTAGGCGAAGACGTCTTGATCAGTTCCCAGACCGATGCGGAACGAGCCGCTCTTGCCCGCGAGACCCGCGAGCTGGCGGAAACGCAAGAAGGCAGAGCTCGAGGAGCTCACGCGGATCTACGTAAACCGGGGGCTGGATCGCAACCTTACGGAAAAGGTGGCCCACCAGCTGACCGGACGGGACGCGCTCGGATCGCACGCGCGCGACGAAGTCGGCATCTCCGAGACCGTCACGGCACGCCCGATCCAGGCGGCGCTGGTCTCGGCTTACACATTCGCCGTGGGCGCGATCGTTGCGCTGATCGTCGTTCCATTGGCGCCCGAAACGTCAAGCGCGCTGTCCGTGGTGACCTTGGCGATCGTCGGCCTCGCGGTCCTCGGCAGTCTGGGCGGCTCCGTCGGCGGCGCTGGTGTCGTTCGGCGCGCTGCGCGGGTCACCCTCTGGGGCGCCCTTGCAATGGCTGCGACAGCAGCGGTGGGGGCGCTGTTTGGCGTAACGGTTGGGTAGAAATATCGGGTTTCTGGGTGGAGAAGGTTTCATTTCCGGCCTATCCCCCCGCCACCCCCTTACAGGCATGGTCCAGTGTCCGGCTGTTTAGGGATATTCGGGGGATTGCGCGGCAGCTGATAGAGATGCGGTCGAACGGAACCACGTCGAATCGGGTAGTTATGTTGCCCATCAGACTTAACCCAACTGTGCCGGAACGAGGCCGCGGAGGGCGTTTCCGCAGAAGAACGCACTTTTGAGATCATCTTGCGACAGGATCTCTTCCCGTGCCACGCCGTTCTGCAGCAGGCTTCGGCGCAGGACTCCGGGAAGAAGTCCCGAGGACAGAGGCGGCGTCAGAAGGGCGCCGTCCCGGCGCACGAAGACATTGGTGATAGTCCCCTCGCAGACTTCGCCACGCTCGTTCAGCAACAGCGCCTCGTCTGCACCGCCGAGCGCAGCGCGGGCGGCATCATAGACGGGGCGGTGGGTGCTTTTGATCCCCAGCCAAGGGTCGTCGGAACGCAGCCTCAGGGGCGACACCGTTACACGCCAGATCGGCGGATTCGGCAGCAGCGGCACATGGGTGAGAGCCACGTGGCCTTCGGCATCGACGGCAAGCCGCGCGCGTAGAACCCCGCCCCGCGGCAGGTGAGTCAACGCCGCTTCGACCAGCGGTTCGTCCAGAGGAAAGCCAACCGCGGCGCATCCTAGTCGCAGACGGTCCAGGTGCAGCGGCCAGAGCGGGATACGGCCGTCCGCCTCGGCGCGCATGGTCTCGAAGATGTTCAGCCCTTCGGGGATCGGCCCAGGAACGCGGTCTTGCACAGTGCTTCCTCCCATTCGGACGCAGCGTCGCTGTCGTGCACGATGCCGCCGCCGACGTTCAGGCGCAATCGCCCCGGCGCGGTCATCCAAGGCGTCCGGATGGCGACGCTGAAGCGCATCGGCCCCGCCGGGTCGATCCAGCCGACCGCGCCGCAATAGATGTCGCGGGGCGCGCGCTCCAGCTCGGCGATGATTTCCATGGACCTGATCTTCGGCGCTCCGGTGATCGAGCCGCAGGGAAACAGCGCCCCCAGGATCTGCGCCAGTCCGACGCCGGGCATCAGCTGGCCGCGCACCGTCGAGACCATCTGATGGAGGGTCGCATAACTCTCGATGTGGAAAAGCTGCGGGACGTTCACGCTGCCGGGGCGGCAGATCCGGCTGATGTCGTTGCGCAGCAGGTCGACGATCATCAGGTTTTCGGCGCGGTTCTTCTCGGATCGCTGAAGCGTCTCGGCGGCGGCGGCGTCTTCGGTAGGTGTGGCGCCGCGCGGGGCGGTGCCCTTCATTGGGCGCGTCTCGATGATGCCGTGGGCGTCTACAGCGAAGAACAGTTCGGGGCTGCGTGACAGGACGACCGGGCCGCCAAGGTCGATGAAGGCGCCCTCGCCCACCGGCTGGCGCGCGGCCAAGGCGGCATAGACCGCCAGCGGATCGCCCTTGACATCGGCCTCGAGCGGGAAGGTCAGGTTGATCTGATAGGTGTCGCCCGACCGGATGTATTCGTGCACCGCCGCGATGGCGGCATCATAGCGCGTCTTGTCCCACAGCGGATGCGCTGCGCCGATGACAACCCCGGCCGGGTCGGGCAACGGCGACGCCGGACGCGGGCCGTCGAAGACCCCCATCAGGATCAGCGGCATCTGCCGGTCGTCAGGCATCAGGTCCGCCAGCCGCGGCGTCAGCGCATGCCCCAGTTCGTAGGAGAGATAGCCCGCCAGCCAGCAGCCGCGCGCCTGCGCCGCCTGCATGGCCGCCAGCGCGGGGCCGACCCCTTGCGGCGTGTCTGCCCGGATGACCGTCTGCGGAGCTGCAAAGAGCGTCCCACCCGCCAGCGGGCCGGTGTCGAAGCGGATCAGCCCAGAATTCACGCCTTTGCCCTTGCCTTTCCTTCGCGCACCTTGGCCGCCAGGTCGCGGGCGACGGCGAAGGCGCCCTTGATGCGTTCGGCGTCAGAGGCGAAGTCGCGCTTCAGCACGACCTTGTTGTCGGTGACCTTGGCGGTGCCGCGTTCGTCGGCCAGGTACTCGACCAGGCCGGCCGGGTTCGGGAACTTGTCCATGTGGAACTGGACCGTGACCCCCTTGGGGCCGGCATCCAGCTTCGAGATGTTGGCGCGCTTGGCCATCGCCTTGATGCGGATGACCAGAAGCAGGGTGTTTACCTCTCTCGGCAAGGGGCCGAAGCGGTCGATCAACTCGGCGGCAAAGCCCTCCAGTTCGACTTTGGTGGTCAGCTCGGCCAGGCGGCGATAAAGGCCAAGACGCACGTCCAGGTCGGGAATATAGCTTTCGGGAATCGTCACAGGCACGCCCAGGTTTAGCTGCGGGGCCCATTCGTCCTCGGGCGTGCCCTCCAGCTCGCCGGATTTCAGCTTGGCAATCGTCTCCTCCAGCATCTGCTGGTAAAGCTCGAACCCGACCTCCTTGATGTGGCCTGACTGCTCTTCGCCCAGAAGGTTGCCGGCGCCGCGCAGATCCAGGTCCTGCGAGGCCAGGTTGAAGCCCGCGCCCAAGCTGTCGATCGATCCCAAGAATTTCAGACGCCGCATCGCCTGCGGCGTTAGCGGCACCCGCGGCTTGGTGGTCAAATAGCAATAGGCACGGGTCTTCGACCGCCCCACCCTGCCCCGGATCTGGTAAAGCTGCGCCAGGCCAAACATGTCCGCCCGCCAGACGACCATCGTGTTCGCCGTCGGGATGTCCAGCCCCGACTCGACGATGGACGTCGCCACCAACACATCGTGGCTGCCGTCATAGAAGGCGTTCATCCGCTGATCCAGGTCGCCCGCCGCCAGCTGCCCATGTGCGACGATATAGCTGACCTCGGGCATGTTCTCCTTCAGCCAATGCTCCACGTCCGGCAGGTCGGTCAGGCGCGGGACGACGAAGAAGCTCTGGCCGCCGCGGTACTTCTCGCGCAGCAGCGCCTCGCGGATGGTGACGCTGTCGAATTCGCTGACATAGGTGCGGATGGCCAGACGGTCCACGGGCGGCGTGCCGATCACCGAAAGATCCCGCACGCCGGTCAGCGACAGCTGCAACGTGCGCGGGATGGGCGTCGCGGTCAGCGTCAGGACGTGGATGTCGCTGCGCAGTTCCTTCAGACGTTCCTTGTGGGCGACGCCGAAATGCTGCTCCTCGTCGATGACCAGCAGGCCTAGGGTCTTGAAGCGGACCTGCTTGGCCAGCACGGCGTGCGTGCCCACCACGATATCGACAGACCCGTCCGCCAGCCCCGAACGGGTAGCCGCCGCGTCCTTGGCACTGACAAATCGCGACAGCGGGCGAACATTGATCGCGGTGCCCCTGAACCGTTCGGCAAAGCTGCGATAGTGCTGCCGCGCCAGCAGCGTGGTCGGCGCGACGACCGCAACCTGCATCCCCTGCGATGCGGCGATGAAGGCCGCGCGCATGGCGACCTCGGTCTTGCCGAAGCCCACGTCGCCCACGATCAGGCGGTCCATTGGCCGACCGACGGCCAGATCCTCGGCCACGTCCTCGATGGCCGACATCTGGTCGTCGGTTTCGCTGTAAGGAAAGCGGGCCGCGAACTGCTGCCAGTCGTGATCGTCGGGTTCCAGCACCGGCGCGGGTCGCAGCAGCCGTTCGGCGGCGACGCGCATCAGCTTGTCGGCGATCAGCTTGATGCGTTCCTTGAGCCGCGCCTTGCGCGCCTGCCAGGCCCCGCCGCCCAGCCTGTCCAACAGGCCCTCCTCGTGGCCATAGCGGCTGAGCAGCTCGATGTTCTCGACCGGCAGGTACAGCCGGTCACCGCCCGCATATTCCAGCGCCACGCAGTCATGCGGGACCTTCATCGCCATGATCGTCTCGATGCCGGTATAGCGGCCGATGCCGTGTTCGACATGCACCACCAGATCACCGGGGCTGAGCGTCTGCGTATCCTTGAGAAAGTTGTCGGCCTTGCGGCGCTTCTTCGCGCCCCGGATCAGCCGGTCGCCAAGGACGTCCTGTTCCGAGATGACGGCGATATGGCCCAGCGCCGCGCCCTCGGCCACGAAGCCTTCGTCCAACGGCCAGACGGCCAGTCCCAACGATCCCGGCTGGTCTGGCAGATCGCGCAAATCGGCGATGGCCTTGGCGTCGGTCAGCCCCTCATCCGCCAGAAGTCCCGCCAGGCGCTCTCGCGCACCGTCCGAGAAGCTGGCGATGACGACGCGGTGGTCGCGGGCCAGCTTGCGGACGTGATCAGCCAACGCGCCGAACAGGTTCACCTGCTCGGCCTGCCGTTCGGGGGCGAAGTTCCGCCCGGGCCGGCCGCCAGCATCCAGAACGCCCGGCCCCGGCGGCTGGTTCAGCACCGACAGTCGCAACACACGGTGAGGGGCCAGCAAGGCTGCCCACTCATCCTCGGTCGGGAACATCGCGTCGGGCGGCACGGGCTTGTAGACCGTGTCGCTGCGGCCCTTCGCGGCCATCGCAGCGCGGCGGGCATCGAACTGTTCGCGGATCATCGTACGCCGCGCGTCGATCACCTGGCCGACATGATCGTCCAGAACGACCGAGGCGCCTGGGACATAGTCGAAGAGGCTCTCCATCCGGTCGTGGAACCAGGGCAGCCAATGCTCCAGCCCCGCGATCTTCTGGCCCGCGCTGACGCTTTCATAGAGCGGATCGTTCGTGCCGCCGCCATATTCGGCGCGATAGTTCTGCCGGAACCGCGTGATGGCGCCGTCGTCGAGGATCACCTCGGACATGGGTGCCAGCTCGATCCGGTCCAGCTTTTCCGTGGTGCGTTGCGTTTCGGCATCGAAGCGGCGGGCGCCGTCCAATACGTCGCCGAACAGGTCCAGCCGGATCGGCCCAAAGTCGCCTGGGGGAAAAATGTCAATGATGCCGCCGCGTACGGCATAGTCGCCAGGTTCGGTCACCGTGGGGCTTTGGGAAAAGCCCATGCGCACCAGGAACTGCCGCAGCGCTTCCTCATCGATGCGGTCGCCGACACGTGCGGTGAAGGCGGTGTGACGTACCAGGTCGCGGGCGGGAACGCGCTGCAGGACCGCGTTCAGCGTCGTCAGCAGGACGAACGGCCCCTTGATCTTCCCCTGCGCCAGCCCCGCGAGCGTCGCCATCCGTGCCGCCTGGATCTCGGGTGCCGGGGACACGCGGTCATAGGGCGTGGTGTCCCAGGCCGGAAAGTCTAGAACCGGAAGCCCGGGCGCCAGGAAAGCCAGCGCGGCGCGGGTCGCGGCCATGCGGCGGTCGTCGCGGGCCACGTGGACGACGGGCGCGCCGCGGTTTTCGGGGCGCGCCGCTTCGCGGGCGATCAGCGCCGCGTCATAGCCTTCGGGCGCACCAGAGAGGATCAGCTGCTGGGACATGGCTGCTCACCTAAGGCAGGTGGCGCCGAAGTCAAGCGAGCTAGAGCCCGTTCGGATGCATGATCGCCCACAGCGTCCCCCACAGCACGGTCACCGCCACAGCTGCGATCGACAGCGCCGTCACCAGCGTCCGATGCCACGTCATCCTGCGGACACATTCGGCCCCTGCCTCGGCCAAGCTTAGGCGGTCGTCCTGCGCCCCCTCGATCACTGGCATCAGTCGTCGTGCCAGGCGGGTCCGCATCCAGAACAGCAGCCAGAACGGAAACAGCAGCAGGACCAGCGCCTGCGCAAGCTCCAGCCAGAAGACGAAGCCCAGAACGATCATCGAGGACATGAGAAAGCTTGTGACGCCGAGAAAGACCACCCCCTCGCGCGGGCCGAGCTGCCAGCGGGGCAGGACAAGTGACAGCCAGTCCAGCAGGGCGATGACCGCCGGCCCGTCGATGTCGCCCTTGGCGCGGGCGGCGCGGGCGCGGCCCAAGACTTCGGACGGGACGCCCAGCACGCTGCGGCCGGTGGCCGACCACATGCCGATCAACGTCAGCCAGTACCAGATCGTCATGAAAGACCGGCTGTTCAGAAGGCCGATCAGGCTGTCGACTTGCGGCACGGGCGGTTCCTTGTCCTTGGCTGCGCGCGACCTTAGAACGGGTTTCGACCAAGGAAAAGCGCCCGCTTGTCCCAATTCACAGGAGGCCCGCATGGCCAGCCCGATCATCGCCCCGTTCCCCGCCACAAGACTGCGCCGGCTGCGCCGGAACGCCAGCATCCGGGCGATGGTGTCCGAGACGAACCTGACGCCAGCGAACCTCATCTGGCCGATCTTCGTGACCGAGGTTCCGGGCGCCGAGGGCGAGATCGCGTCCATGCCGGGGGTCAGCCGCCTGACGCTGGACGGCGCCCGTCGTGCCGCCGAACGCGCGGCGCAGTTGAATATCCCCGCCATCTGCATCTTTCCGCATTCCGACCAGTCCAGCCGCACGGACGGGTGCGAACGCGCCTGGGACCCCGACAACATCGGCAACCTGGCGATCCGCGCCGTCAAGGAGACCGTGCCCGACCTTGTGGTGATGACCGACATCGCGCTCGACCCCTATAACGCGAATGGCCATGACGGGCTGGTCAAGGACGGCGAAATCCTGAACGACGAAACCGTTGAGGCGCTTGTCTGCATGGCGCTGATCCAGGCCGAATGCGGTGCCGACATCTTGGGGCCAAGCGACATGATGGACGGCCGCATCGGCGCCCTGCGCGCCGCGCTCGAGCGCGAGGGCCACAAGAACGTGGCGATCCTGTCCTATGCCGCGAAATTCGCCAGTGCCTTCTATGGTCCGTTCCGCGACGCGGTCGGCGCCTCGGGGCGGCTTGTCGGCGACAAGAAGACCTATCAGATCAACCCGGCCAACCGCGGCGAGGCAATCCGGTGCGTCGCCCGCGATCTGGCCGAGGGCGCCGACATGGTCATGGTGAAACCGGGCATGCCCTATCTGGACATCTGCCGTGCGGTGAAGGACGAATTCGGCGCACCGACCTTCGCCTATCAGGTCAGCGGCGAATACGCGATGATCGAGGGCGCCATCCGCAACGGCTGGCTGTCGCGCGACGCGATGGTGGAAAGCCTGCTGGGCTTTCGCCGCGCGGGCTGCGACGGCGTCCTCAGCTATTTCGCGCCCACCGTGGCCGAGATGCTGGCGTGACAGGCGCCGCTGTCGTATCGTCCGCCGCAAAGGGCCGCCACGAGCCCGGAACCCCGACACGAGGCGACAGATGAGCACTTCGAACACCCTATCCCGCCGCCGCCTTCTGGCCACCGGCGGAGCCGCGCTGCTGGCGGCGGGCTGCACCAACGCCGTTGGCAGCAATGCCGCCGCGCAACTGGATGCGCGCGTCGACCAGACGCACCAATACCTGATCACGAACTATCCCGCGGCCGAGCCGCTGCTTCAAAACGCCCGCGGCGTCCTTTACATGCCGCTGATGACCGAGGCCGCGCTTGGCGTGGGCGGGGCCTATGGCCAAGGGGCGCTGCGGATCTCGGGTCAGACGGTCGATTACTATTCGGCCACCCGCGCGACCGTGGGCCTGCAGGCCGGCGCGCAGCAATACGCGCATGTCCTGATCTTCCAGACGGACCAGTCGCTGGCAGCGTTCCGTGCCGCCCCCGGCTGGGTCGCCGGCGCCGGCGCGTTCTATGCCTTGCCCGATGGCGGCATGGCAGTGGGCGCCGACACGTTCAGCGCGCAGTTTCCGGTCGTTGCCATGATCTTCGGCCAGTCCGGCCTGATCGCCGGTGCCGCGATCGAGGGAACCAAGTACACCCGGATCATTCCGTCCGCGCTGCCGGAGCTGCGTTTCGGCAACCTCGGCCTGCCGCCCCTCGGGCAGCCCGGCTGACATAACGCGCCTGACGTCGGTCTGTCAGGCCGATGTCAGGTGCCGCAGGCCATGTGTCACATCTGCGCGGACCGCCAGCCGCAGCGCCGGCTCGTCGCCGGCCCTCAGGGCCGCCAGGATCATCCGGTGGTGGCGCGGCGGCTCGTTCCGCCTGACCCGGCCGTAAAGGGCCCGCATCGTCGGCCCCAGCTGCAGCCAGATCGTCTCCAGCATCGCCAGCATGGCCGGGGCCTGCGCGCGCAGGTACAGCATCCGGTGGAAGTCCAGGTTGCAGCGGATGTACCCCACGGCATCGTGACGCTCGACCGCGTCGGCGATGCGGCCGTTCATCGTCGCCAGCCGGTCGATCAGCGCGAAATGCGCCCGAGGCAGCGCGCGGCTGGCCAGCTCCGGCTCGATCAGGGCGCGCAGGGCGGCCAGCTCCTCGATCCGCTCGTCAGACAGGGCCGGCGTCGATACGCGCCCCGAGCCAGAGCTCGTCAGCGCGCCCTCCGCCACCAGGCGTCGCACGGCCTCTCGGGCCGGCGTCATGGACAGGTGGTGGTCGCGTGCAATGCCACGCAAGGTCAGCGCCTTGCCGGGCGGCAGTTCGCCCAGCATGATCTGGCTGCGAAGGGTTCTGTAAAGCCGCTCGTGCGCGGCCGGATCGGCGGGGCGGGTCGGAATCATCGGCTAGATGTGATCACGAATGGCTGACGCGTCAATCGCTGAATCTCCATCGCATCAGGTCGCCGCCATGCGCCTTCAGCCAAGCACGGTGCGGGCGGTGGCCCGGCATCAGATCCTCGACCTGCTGCCAAAAACGTGCCGAGTGATCCATATGGGCAAGATGGGCAACCTCATGGGCAGCGACATATTCGAGGATGGCCGGCGGCGCCATGATAAGGCGCCACGAGTACATCAGGCGCCCATCGGTGGTGCAGCTGCCCCAGCGTGACCGGGTGTCGCGAATGGCGATGGCGCGATAGGGCCGGCCGAGCGCCTGGCTCAGCCGATCGCTGGCGGCGCGCAGCCGGATCAGCGCTAGCTGCTTCAGCCAGGCCGCCACGACCGGTCCCGCCGGACGCTGCCGCGGGACCAGCAGAAGGTCGCCGTCTACCGTGGGCCGGCGCACCGCGCCCTCGATCAGTCGCAGGTCCCGCCCCTCGACCGGCAGCATTGCACCCAGCGCTGCGATCGGACGCACCGGCTGGCGACCAAGCGCGGCCAGCAGCCAGTCCAGCCGCGACTCGACGAAGGCCTGCCCCTCCGTGGCCGGAACCTGCGGCGGCAGCGTCAGGATCGCATCGGAGCCGTCATGGGGCACCCGCAGCGTCATCCGCCGGGCGCGCGCGGTCCACCGCAACCGCACTGCGGTGCCACCTTCAAGGATAATCCGCCGATCACCGCTTGCCATGCTCGCCCCGGCCTGCCAGATAAACCCTTTGACACCCCGTGGCCGCTGTGGCAGGGGGTCGCCCGATTTCCCCTAATCGCGGCTGAAGGAGAATACCATGCCCAAAGAGGAATGGGGCACCAAACGCCTGTGCCCGCACTGCGCCACCCGGTTCTACGACCTTCAGGCGGACCCGATGACCTGCCCGGCTTGTGGCAATCAGTTCACGCTCGACAGCCTGACCGACGGTCGGGGCAAGACGCTGGTCAGCGAGAAGACCGCGGCGCGCAACCAGAACGACGATCTGGTGGATGACGACGAAGACATCGCCGAAGAGTCCGGCGAGATCGACGACGATCTGCTCGAGGAGGACGATGACGACGGCGACGTGTCGCTGGACGACATCGCCGATGTCGCCGACGACGACGAAGACTGACCACGAAGGGCCGCGTCCATCTGGACGCGGTCTTTTTCTTTACCCCGATTCTTCTTCAGGCCCTCCAGCCCGCCGAACCCGGCGCAATGCTGACACACCTAGCCGGACCGCCGGCCGTTTTCCTTAGTTTTCGTTCAGAAAGTCAGCCTAGACAGCCGGTCGAAAAGAAAAACCTGCGTTTCGCATTTTTCTGCTTGCAGCCCCCGCTCACGGCCCATATAGACCCCACACGCAGCGGCGCTGAGGCGCTCTGCAGACCTCCGGTGGGGCCATAGCTCAGTTGGTAGAGCGCTTGAATGGCATTCAAGAGGTCAGGGGTTCGACTCCCCTTGGCTCCACCATTTACGTTGCACGCTTCGACAACATTGGCTTAGGCGGAAGATGCTGATAGCCTGATAGCAGCATGCTGATAGCGGTGCTCTTGCTTTCATAGGGCCGGAGGCCCGCCTCTCGAACTTGTACAGCGAGACGGTCTGGCGGTGCTCAGGCCGGCGACACCTTGATGAGGCAGCCTCACGGCTGCCCGATAACTGAACTCATTGCGCCCCGTCAGGGTCAGCGGGATTTGCCCGCTGTCCTGGTGCCTCTGTTGGGTACGCCAGCCGCCTTGAGTGCATTCGTGACAGACTCCGGGTCGATCTTGTCGAGCGATTGGTGTACCGCTGGGCCAGCCCGTCGGAGCCGAGGAGTTGTTGCGTATCACCATATCGCGCACCGCCTTCTGCATCTCGCGACCTATGCGGGAGGCGGTATCAATGAAGTCACCGAACGGGTCGGCATCATGTACGCCCAGCGCCCCGACCGCATCATAGAAGCCCTCGTGAACGGTCTCGATCTGTCGGGCCAGCTCGGCGGAGTCAGCCCCCGAACGCTGCGCCATCCGCTCGATCATCTCCGGGTCAATGCTGCCGATCTCCACTACGGCATTGATGGCGGCCATCTGGATATCCTGTGAAAGGGTCATGCATAGAGCGGTCATGGCCTCCTCTCCGCTATCGCTGATGCGGAAGGTCTCTGCCTCCGAAGGTGCAGCCTCCTGGGCACCATCAGGCTTCCTTGCAGCTGCTGCGCTTGGCTATCGCTGGCCCCTGCCCGGTCGCTCCCGGCTTAGCTGCTAGAGAAGTTCCCGTCCGCGGTGCGGGTCACGAAATCGAATTACGCGGCCATACCCGGGGAGACCCCGTTAACGCGTGGCCGGTTCACCTTCCGGTGCCCCTGTAAGCACAGTGGATAATGGGATGCCCCCGGTCGATGCGGATGGTGCGCTCGATGCCCTCGCCACGGGCCAGGTCGAACGTGCGGCGGCAATGGCCTTCACAATAGGCACCCTATTTGCCTCTCACCGGTCTATTTGTTCGTGCAGAACGCAATTTCGCCGCCCTTGTATCAATCGGCCCTGAGAGTGACTGTTCGGGGTTCGCCCGGGCAAACATCAAAAAGGAAATGTTCCCGCGCGTGAATGTGCCTGTGCCGGGTGGGAGATGCTTTTCATGGTGAGTTGATGCTCCTTATCATGGCGGGAAATGTCGGTTGAACGACGCCGGCGCCAATCCTGACATATCCAACTCCGGGCGGAAATAACCTTGCCGACCCGAACCGGCGAAGACAACAGCCCTTTGCCGCTGCGAAAAAGCCATCAGCTAATCCCTGGTGTCGTAATTTGTGAAAACGCGCTTACGATGGGCCGGGGTCGGCATGGAACTGGTATGCTGCACTATTGAAAGGCGCACATGCCCATACTTTGCTTGGTTCAAGTGGCACTGTGCTTATCCGTGCAGGTTTCTCTGTGATACCTGATCTGAAGACCGTAGGCTCTGCCGAGGTGCTGCTTGAGCCAGCGTAGTATGGGCCTGGTTCATGACTGATGCCATCATTGTGACACACAGAAACGGCCCTGAAGCAGAGCTTGTTAAACCATCCTGGCCTGATCGTGAGCAAGGCTCTCTTAGCAGGGTGCATTCGGTCAGAGCAAGAATATTGCGACATGGGAAGGACAGCAGCCGGAGATGCTGTCAAGCAGCCCACGAATGGTCCAGCGGCAAGTGCTGCCAGTGATCTGGCCGCGCCTCGCCAAGCGTGGCGGGCGCGACCAAGGGGCTACTCAGGCACCCTTGTAGATGTCGACCAGCTTCTGCAGCATCTCAAGGGCATCGGTGCGCGAGCGTTGGAAGCTGTTGCGACCGATGATCGACCCGTTGCCGCCGCCGTCGCGAATTGCGCGGGCGTCGTCGAAGACAGCATCGGCGCCTTTGGCCGCGCCGCCCGAGAAAACGACGATCCGGCGCCCGCCGAAGCTTGCCTCCATGCAGTGCCGGACGCGGGCTGCCTGGGTGGCGATGTCGATGCCCTTCTCCTCGTAGACCTTCTTGGCCTCGGGCAGCATTAGGTGGTCGGTCGACAGCTTGATCTTGATGATATGCGCGCCGATCAGCGCCGCGATCTGTGCGGCATATGCGGCGACGTCGATGGCCGTCTCGCCATCCTTCGTGATCGCCTCGCCCCGCGGATAGGACCAGATGACGGTGGCCACGCCCTTCGCGGCGGCCTCCTTGCGCATCTCGACGATCTCCTCGAACATGTCGAGCGCCATGTCCGAGCCCGGATAGATCGTGAAGCCGATCGCCGCGCAGCCAAGCCGCAGCGCGTCGTCCACCGATGCCGTGACTGCCTGGTTCTTGCCCGCCGTGTTCGACATCAGGCTGTTGGCGCTGTTGACCTTCAGGATGGTCGGGATCTGGCCCGCAAAGGTGTCGGCCCCCGCCTCGATCATGCCCAAGGGCGCAGCATAGGCGTTCAGCCCGGCGTCTATCGCCAGCTGGTAGTGATAGTGCGGATCATAGCCGGCCGGGTTCGGTGCGAAGGACCGCGCCGGGCCGTGTTCGAACCCTTGGTCCACGGGCAGGATGATCATCTTGCCGGTGCCGGCCAGCTGGCCCGTCATCAGCATCCGCGCCAGCTGCGCCTTGACGCCCGGCGTCTCGCCTTCGTAGTTGGCCAGGATGCGGCGCACCGTATCGGTCATCTGCATGTGTCTTCTCCTTTGGTGTGGCCGCTGGATAGCATGCGTCGGACCCGCTTCAATGCTGGTTACGCTAACAAGGTCAGTCACCTGCGAAATGACGCTCCACCGCGTCAGCGGCCTTCGACAGTGCCGGTAAAATTCTATGAAAACAGAAGTCGATTACGACAGAAGTTTTCACCATATCTGGTCTTGCGAACCGTCCAACGGAGAGGAAGACCATGCCGCTGACGACCAGCCTTGCGCATTACCAGCTGCCTCGGACCGATGTCCTGCCGATCCGTCCGGCCTTGCCAGGTGGGCGACCGCAGGGTGAGACCGCACCCCACACAGCTGCCGATACGTCCGAGCGAGTCCTGCCGCCGATGGCCTACAAGCAGTGGCTGAAGCTGCTGACGGGATATGAGGCAGGCGCGCGGCCTGACCTGAACGCACCATCGGCCGAGGACACCGTCCCCGGCCATAAGGAACTTTAGCGCTTCGAGCTTTCCAGCGCCGCCACGCCCGGCAGCTCCTTGCCTTCCATCCATTCGAGAAAAGCACCGCCCGCGGTCGAGATGAAGGTGAAATCGCCGGCAATACCTGCCTTATTCAGCGCCGCAACGGTGTCGCCGCCGCCGGCGACCGAGATCAGGCCGCCATTGCGCGTCAGGTCCGCCGCAGCCTGTGCCGCCGCATTGGTGGCGCGGTCGAACGGCTCGATCTCGAAGGCGCCGAGCGGGCCGTTCCAGATCAGCGTCCGACAAGCGGTCATCGCCTGGCGCAGCGCCTCGACGGTTTCGGGACCCGCGTCCAGAATCATCGCGTCGGCCGGACACTGATCGACCGGCAGCGTCTGGGACGCGGCACCGGCCTTGAACTCGCGCGCCACCACGATGTCGCCCGGCAGATGGATCTGGCAGCCCGTCGCCGCAGCCTTGTCGATGATCACGCGGGCGGTGGCGGCCATGTCGCGTTCGGCCAGCGACTTGCCGACCTCGATCCCTTGCGCGACAAGGAAGGTGTTGGCCATGCCGCCGCCGATCACCAGGTGATCGACCTTCTCGACCAGGTTCTCCAGCAGCTCCAGCTTGGTCGAGACCTTGGCCCCACCCACCACGGCCATCACAGGCCGCTGCGGATTACCCAAGGCTGCGTCCAGCGCTTTCAGCTCGGCCTCCATCAGTCGACCCGCGCCCGCGTTCAGCAGCCGGGCCAGTCCCTCGGTCGAGGCATGGGCGCGATGCGCCGCCGAAAAGGCATCGTTGACATAGGCACCACCCAGCGCGGCCAGCGAGGCCGCGAAGGTGGCGTCGTTGGCCTCTTCACCCTCGTGGAAGCGGGTATTTTCCAGCAGCGCGACCTGGCCCGGCTCAAGCGCGGCGACAGCCCTTTTGGCGGGACCGCCGATGCAATCCTCGGCGAAGACGACCGGCTGGCCAAGCGCCGCCTCGAGCGCGGGGACGATCTGCTTCAGGCTCATGCTGTCGACGCGCTTGCCCTTCGGGCGGTCGAAATGCGCCAGCAGGACTGGAATTCCGCCCTTGGCCTGGATGTCCTTGACCGTGGGCACGATCTTGTCGATGCGCGTGGTGTCGGTCACGCGGCCGCCTTCGACGGGCACGTTCACGTCGACGCGGGTCAGCACCACCTTTCCGTCAAGGTCCATGTCGTCGATCGTGTGGAACCTGGTCATCCTTGCATCCTTCCGGTCTGAGGTTGGCAGGGTTGTCCCGCATGGGGCGGCCGTCGTCAACTGCGCCCCGGCCTCGCACGATCTTGCCGGTTGGGCGGCGTCACGGTTTCGCGCGTTGCCCTTCGCCGGGCAAGCCCCTAGATCAGGGGGCGAACCTGTCAAAGGAGGGCCTCATGGCCGATATCAAGGACCCCGAGAACACCATCATCATCGAGCTGAAGGACGGCCCCGTCGTCGTTGAGCTGCTGAACGATGTAGCCCCGAAGCATGCCGAACGCATGAAGGAACTGGCCCGCGCCGGCGCCTATGACAACGTTGCCTTTCACCGTGTGATCGACGGCTTCATGGCGCAGACCGGCGACGTGACCCATGCCAACATGGAAAAGGGCTACAATCCCGGTCGCGCCGGTACGGGCGGTTCGGACAAGCCGGACCTGCCGGCGGAATTCTCGAAGCTGCCGCATGACCGCGGCACGCTTGGCGCAGCGCGTTCGCAGAACCCGAACAGCGCGAACAGCCAGTTCTTCATCAACTTCAGCGACAACCATTTCCTGAATGGCCAGTACACCGTCTATGGCCGCGTCATCGAGGGGATGGAGTATGTCGACAAGATCGCCCGTGGCGAGCCGCCCGCGCAGCCCGACCGCATGATCAGCGTGAAGGTGGCCGCCGATGCGTAAGTTCGCCCTGATCCCCGCCGTCCTCGCGCTTGGCACCTCTGCCGCACTGGCACAGGGCACCAACCCCGAGGTTGAGGACACGGATGGCCCCAACATGGTCATCGAAGTCGCCGACGCCGAGGGCAATTCCAAGGGCACGCTGGTTCTCGACCTGCGCGAGGACTTGGCACCTAACCACGTCGCCCGCCTGGTCGAGCTGACGGAACAGGGCGCCTATGACGGCGTGGTGTTCCACCGCGTGATCGACGGCTTCATGGCGCAGACCGGCGACGTCGCGAACGGCCAGCAGGGTGGCGATACCTCGATGGCCGGCATGGGCGGGTCGGATCTGCCCGACCTCGAGGCCGAGTTCAGCGACGCGACCTTTGATCGCGGCACCGTCGGCATGGCCCGCGCCGCCGATCCGAACAGCGCCAACAGCCAGTTCTTCATCGACCTGGCCCCTGCGCAGTTCCTGGACGGCCAGTACACGGTCGTCGGCCAGCTGATCGAGGGCTGGGAGGTTCTGGACAGCATCAAGAAGGGCGACGCCGCCGCCAATGGCGCGGTCGAGGAGCCGGACTACATGCTGGACGTCACCATCCAGAACGCCGAGGACGAGGGCGCCTGAGGCCCTGCAACCGCACTTGATGAAGGGGGCGCATGCCCCCTTTTTCGCACTTGCGGCAATGCCCGGTCGGGGCCATGCTGCTGCCTCATGAACATGCACGACATCAGCGAGGCGACCGAGATCACGCCTTCCGGCCGGATCGACCGCGCCGATCACGGATGGCGTGCCAAATGCCTGCAGCGGCTGGTGCGGATGCAACTTCCGGTGCCCCGCAGCTTCGCCATTTCCGCCGATACCGTCAGGATGATCGCCCAGGGACGGCGGGTCCATCCCGACGCGCTGCGCGATGTCTTCGCCGGCAGCGGGCTGGTCAGCGTCCGCCCCTCGGCCGTGATGCCGGAATGGGGTGGGCCCGGGACGATCCTCAACGTCGGCATTAACGATTCGCTGCATGAACGGCTGGTCGGTCTGATTGGGCAGGACAATGCTGACGCGATCTATCTGGCCTTCGTGCAAAGCTATGCGACCCACATCGCCCGCCTGGACCCCGACATGTTCACCCAGGACGGCCCCGACGCCCTGGCCGAGGCGCTGCGATGCTACCGGGACGAAATGGACGCCCCCTTCCCGCAGGATCCGGCCGAGCAGCTGGCCGAAGTCCTGCGCAGCATGGCACGCGCCTGGGATGGCCCCACCGCCCGCCTTCTGCGCCAGGCCAAGGGTGCGCCGCCGGATGCGCCTCTGGGGCTTGTGGTGCAGGAAATGGCGCTGGCGCTGGGGCCAGGACTCTGCGGCTCCGGCACCATCCAGTTCATCGACCCGGTTACAGGCGCCCCGCGCGTCACCGGCCGCTTTCGCGGGCAGCATCACGGCGCCACCGTCGGTAGTGGGGCCGAGACGCTTTTTCTGACCAATGACGATCGGGGCCCATCGCTGCAGGACACCGCGCCCGAAATTTTCGCCGATCTTGTCCGCTTCGGCATCGCCGCACGAGAGCGCCTGCGTGAGGAGATGCAGATCGAGTTCGTCGTGACCGAGGGCCGCATCTCGGTCATCGACGCCACGCGAGTGGCGCGCAGCAGCCGGGCCAGCGTCAGGATCGCCGTCAGCCTGGCCCGCGACGGCGTCATTCCCCATGACGAGGCCCTGATGCGGGTCGAGCCACGGGCCCTCGCCGATCTTCTGCACCACCAGGTCGATCCGCGCATCCCGCGCAAGCTGATCGCCCGCGGCATCGACGCCAGCCCCGGCGCCGCCACCGGCCGGATCGTGTTCTCGGCCGCCGCCGCCCAATCGGCGCACGCTCGGGGCGAGGCCTGCGTCCTGGTCCGGCGCGAGACGGTGCCCGAAGACATCCGCGGCATGCACGCCTCGGTCGCCGTCCTGACCGAGCGTGGCGGCACCACCAGCCACGCCGCCGTCATCGCGCGGGGGCTGGGGCTTCCCTGCATCGTCGGCGCGACCGGCATTGCCATCGACGCCCGTGCCCGCACGCTCCGCGCCGGCGATCAGCTGCTGCACGAGGGCGACGAGATCACGATCGACGGCAGTTCGGGCGAGGTGCTGGCCGGCGCCGCAACCCTTCTGCCGCCGGCGCTGGACGACGCCTTCACGCAGCTTCTGGACTGGGCGGCCGAGGCCGGTGGCCTTGATGTCCGCGCCAATGCCGACACGCCCGAGGATGCCGTCACCGCCCGGCGCTTTCACGCCAAGGGCATCGGCCTCTGCCGAACCGAACACATGTTCTTCGACGCCGAGCGCCTGCCCGCCATGCGCGAGATGATCTTCGCCGACAGCCCGGAGGACCGCCGCCTGTCGCTCGAACGCATCCTGCCGATGCAGCGCAAGGACTTCACGCGTCTGTTCGAGATCATGGCCGGCCTGCCCGTCACCATCCGCCTGTTCGACCCGCCCCTGCACGAATTCTTGCCCCACGATCGTGACGGCCTGCGCGAACTGGCCGAATCTTTGGACCTTCCCCTGTCCCACGTCACCCGCCGGGTCGAGGCGCTGACGGAATTCAATCCGATGTTGGGCATGCGCGGCGTGCGCCTGGGGATCACCGTCCCCGAAATCTATGACATGCAGGCCCGCGCCATCTTCGAAGCGACGGTCGAGGCCAGCCGCAAGGGCGATCCCGTCGTTCCCGAAATCATGATTCCCCTCGTCAGCGCCATGCGGGAAGTCGAGCTGGTCAAGACCCGCATCGACGCCGTCGCCGCCGCCGTCAGGAACGAGATGCGGGCCGATTTCACCTTCCGTCTGGGGGTCATGGTCGAAACGCCCCGTGCCGCGCTGCGCGCCGGCGACATCGCGGCCCATTCGGCCTTCCTGTCCTTTGGCACGAACGACCTGACGCAGATGACCTATGGCCTGTCTCGCGACGACGCGGGCCGCTTCATGGGCACCTATGTCGGACAGGGCGTATATGCCGAGGACCCGTTCCACGTCCTTGACCAGGACGGCGTGGGGGAGTTGTTGCTGACTGGCGTCCGGCGGGCACGGCAGCAAAAACCGGCCATCACCATCAGCGTCTGCGGCGAACATGGCGGAAACCCTGAATCCATCGCGTTCTGTCACGCCGCCGACATCGATTACGTGTCATGCTCGCCCTTCAGGGTGCCTGTTGCCCGGCTGGCTGCAGCGCAATCCGCGATCAAGTCGCGCGCATCCTGTGATTCGGAATAACCCTACAACCACTGATTGAAGCCAATGCTGCTGCGCAGCATCACGGCGCCGTGATCGGCCGGAACTTGCCGGAACGCCCGAGCATGCGCGGCGGGAATTTGCCTCGATCGGGCTGAATCCGGCGATCCCAGCGTCTCATAGGGAAGTGGGGTGGAACCGGCGATCCCAAAAATCTTAAGCACTCGGTTGACGCTGTTGCGCGCCGACCTGCTCTCGGCGCCTTGACCTTAACGCCCTTTCAACGGGTGAAGTTTATAGGACTGAACATGCCCATGCTGCTTGATCGGCTGGCGCACGCCTGTCTTTGTGCTGCCATCGCCACGCCTCTTATCGCCTCGGGTGCCGCCGCTGGTGGGAATGGTTCCCTCTTTTCGTCGGGCGGGGGCCTGTTCGGCACGGCCGTCGCGGCGAATACGCCGCGACCCACACCGCTGCTGTTCACCGACCCGGTCGAGATCGAGATGACCGACGACGCGCCGGTCGAGACGCTGCATCTGGCCAGCTCCCGCATTAGCCACAGCGAAGCCGACCTACAGTGCATGGCCGAGGCGCTCTACCACGAGGCGCGCGGCGAAGGCCGCCAGGGCCAGCAGGCCGTAGCCGAGGTGATCCTGAACCGCGTCGACAGCGGCGCCTTTCCTAGCACGGTCTGCGGCGTGATCAACCAGCCCAGCCAGTTCAGCTATACCATCGGCGGCGCCAAGCCGATCCGCAACAAGTCCGCCTTTCTGCGCGCCCGCGACATCGCTGCCGAGGCGCTGGCAGGCGCCCCTCGCCAGCTGACAGGCGGGGCAACTTACTTCCACACGCCGGCGGTCCGCCCCGCCTGGTCGCGCCGCTTCCAGAAGACGGTGCAGATCGGGCGCCACATCTTCTACCGCGGCAACCAGCGCGTGGCGTCCAACTGACGCGACTGGGGCTTGCCCGCAGCGGTGAATTGCGGTGAATGAAGGATATGAGACATCCTGACCGCATCTTCCTGCGCGACCACGTCATCTCGGCGGAAATCGGCGCCTTCCAGTCCGAACGCGGCTTGGACCAGCGCCTGCGCTTCAACGTGGCCGTCGACCTGAGAGACACGGTCGCCGGCACCGACGATCACGTCGACAACATCCTCTCCTATGACGTCCTGACCCACGCCATATCGACCGCGCTGGCCGACCAGCGCTACAACCTGGTCGAAACGCTGGCCGAGAAGATCGCGGCCGAGGTCCTGGCCCATCCGCGCGCCGCCAGCGTCGCGGTCACGGTCGAGAAGCTGGATCGCGGGCCGGGTGCGCTTGGCGTGTCCATCACCCGGGATGCGGGGCGGGTGCCCGTGACGGCCGCCGTTCCACAGGTCAGCGTTCAGGTTTGGGACGCCACCAGCCCCCTGCCCACAGGCGCCGTGGTCCTGGTGCCGACCGCGCCCGGTCTTCCGCTGCCCCCGGCACGCAACGCCCGACGGCTCAAACTTCTGGCGCTGGATCAGTCTGCCTGGGCGCTTGCGAGCGAACTGGGTCTGGAAGTTGCCGAAACGAGGACCGAGATCGACGCGGCCATCCAGCAGCGCCAGCCGGTGGTCTGGGCACCGACGCGGCTTGCAGCGGATGATCCGACCGCAGGGGACGCTCCGGACCAGCTTATGGCTTGGCTGACGGGGCGGCTTGGTGCGCGCCCGGACGCGACTTGAAGAGCGCATCGATGCCAAGTGATCGCGTCTATTACCGCCCCATCCCCCAATCCGAAGGCGGCCGCTGGCGCCTTGCCGACGGCTGGACGGGCTTTTCCAGTTTCGAGCGCCTGCAGCGGGGCCATGACCCGGTTGTGACCGACACCGCACCGGCCGAGATCATCGACAAGCTGACATCGGCCCGCGCGCCGTTGATGAACCTGCCGCTGGACCGCCCGCGCCTGATGGGGATTGTCAATGCGACGCCCGATAGCTTTTCAGATGGCGGACAATATGACCCCCTGCAGCAGGCCCGGTCTCTGATCGCCGCTGGCGCGGACATCCTGGACGTCGGGGGCGAATCGACCCGTCCCGGCGCAGTCGAGGTGCCCGCAGCCGAAGAAATCGGTCGCGTCGTGCCGGTGATCGAAGGGCTGACCGGGACTGCCCCGATCTCGGTCGACACGCGCAAGGCTGCCGTAGCCAAGGCCGCGCTTGCCGCCGGTGCGGGGTTGGTGAACGACGTCTCGGGGTTTGATTTCGATCCGCAGCTGGCGCCTCTGGTCGCGCAGGCGCAGGTTCCGGTCTGCTTGATGCACGCGCAGGGCCTGCCGGCGACGATGCAGCAGGACCCGCGTTACGACGACGTCCTTCTGGACGTCTATGACGCGCTCGAAGATCGCGTCGCAAGAGCGGTCGCGGCAGGAATCCGCGCGGACAAGATCGTGATCGATCCGGGAATCGGATTCGGTAAGACACAGGCGCATAATCTGGCGATCCTGCGACGGATCTCGCTCTTTCACGGTCTGGGCTGCGCGGTCCTTCTGGGCATTTCACGCAAGCGCTTCATCGGCGATATCGGCGGTGCGGCCTTACCCGCCAAGCGGGTGCCTGGCACGCTGGCGCTGACGGTCGCCGCCGTGGCGCAGGGCATCCAGATCCACCGTGTCCACGACGTCGCGGAACATGCACAGGGGCTGCGCCTCATCGCGGCCCTCAACGATAACGAGAAGGCAGTGACATGAGCAGGAAGCTTTTCGGAACCGACGGTGTGCGCGGGCGCGCGAACACCCATCCCATGACGGCCGAGATGGCCCTGCGCCTTGGCGCGGCGGCGGGCCGCTATTTTCGCCGCGACGGCCGCAACCGTCACCGGGTGGTGATCGGCAAGGACACCCGGCTGTCGGGCTACATGCTGGAAAACGCGCTGACGGCGGGCCTGACCAGCACAGGCATGAACGTCCTGCTGCTGGGACCGGTGCCGACGCCTGCGGTGGGATACCTCACGCGGTCGATGCGCGCCGACCTGGGCATCATGATCTCGGCCAGCCACAATCCGGCCGACGACAACGGCATCAAGTTCTTTGGCCCCGACGGCTTCAAGCTGTCGGACGAGGCCGAGGCCGAGATCGAGGCCATCGTCTCCGGCGAGATCGAGCCTGCTCAGCCCTCGAACATTGGGCGAGCAAAGCGCATCGACGACGGTCGCGGGCGTTATGTCGAATATGCCAAGACGACTCTGCCGTCGAAGCTGCGGCTGGACGGGTTGAAGGTGGTTATCGACTGCGCCCACGGCGCCGCCTATCGAGCCGCGCCGGATGTCCTGTGGGAGCTTGGCGCCGAGGTCATCCCGCTCGGCGTTAAACCCGATGGCTTCAACATCAACGACGGCGTGGGCAGCACGCATCCGCAAGCCTGCGCGGCCGCTGTTCGTGAACATGGCGCGCATCTGGGCATCAGCCTCGACGGGGATGCCGACCGTGTCGTGATTGTCGACGAAACCGGCCGTGTGGCCGATGGCGACCAGATCATGGCGCTACTGGCCGGCCGTTGGGCAGAACAGGGCCGGCTGGCGGGCGGCGCGCTGGTGGCGACGGTGATGTCCAACCTGGGCCTTGAACATTTCCTCGGCGGACGCGGCCTTCGGCTCGAGCGCACCAAGGTCGGCGACCGCTATGTCGTCGAACGGATGCGCGAGGGCGGCTTCAACCTGGGCGGTGAACAATCCGGCCATATCGTGATGACCGACTATGCCACGACGGGCGACGGGCTTGTGGCGGCGATGCAGGTCCTGGGCGCGATGGCCGAAACCGGGCGCACCGCCAGCGAGCTTGTGACACAGTTCGACCCGGTGCCGCAGATGCTGAAGAACGTCCGCTATGCCCCCGGCGCCGATCCGCTGTCACAGGACGACGTTCGCCGCGTGATCGCTCATGCCGAGGCGCGCCTGGCAGGCCACGGCCGCGTCCTGATCCGCAAATCCGGCACCGAGCCCCTGATCCGCGTCATGGCCGAGGCCGAGGACGAAACCGTCCTGTCGCAGGTCGTCGACGACATCGTGGCTGCTGTGTCGCACGCCGTCTAGCTCGGGCCTCCGGCCACAGGATCGTGGTCATAGAGCCAGTCGAAGCGTCCGGGCATGAACCCGGGCGCCATCCGGTTGGCCACCCGCAGCAGCGCATGACCCAGAAGGCGCTTGCCCCCCTGTAGGTGATAATTCCGCGCATTTGCGCTTGCCGCATCAACGATCCGGCGCGTGCGCGGCTGTCTCAGCGACTGGTAACGTCGCAGCGCCGCGCCCTGATCCGCATCAGCGTCCAGACAGGCGGCCAGGATCCACGCATCCTCGATCGCCATGCCAGCACCCTGCGCCAGGAATGGCAGCGTCGGGTGCGCGGCGTCGCCCAGCAGGACGAGCCGGTCGTCGTGCCAGCGTGACGCGACCTCGTGCCGGAACAGCCCCCACAGATGGACCTGCCGCACCGCAGCCAACCATTCGGGCACCGGGCCACCGAAGGCCGCGAAAGATGCCCGCAGGTCGGCGGGGTCGCCGGGATGGGACCAGCCTTCGTCCTGCCAATCGCGACGCTCCTCGACAGCCACGATGTTGCGCAGGCCGCCCGCCAGCGGATAACTGACGAGGTGACGCCCCGGCCCCATGAAGACCTGCGCTTCGGCAACGGCAGGGTCTGCGACCGGGATCAACGCCCGCCACGCGGTCTGGCCGGTGAAGAACGGAACCTCGCGCCCGTTTAACGCGGCCCGCAGGCGGCTTTTCAGGCCGTCTGCGGCGACCACCAGCGGCGCATCGGGGACCGTCTCGACAGTCTGGCCAAACCGCAGGATGGCACCCGCGTCGGCCGCAGCCTGGGCCAGAAGCGCAATCAGGCGCGCGCGATGGATCAGCAGAAAGCGCGCCTGCGGTCGGTGGGCGACAAGGTCCATCCGCAGGACGCGGCGGCCCCTGTGATCGTTCAGCTGCACGACCTCTGTCCGCAGGGAGACGGCATCCAGCGCCGCAGCCAAGCCCAGGGCGTCCAGCACCCGCACGGCGTTCGCCGATAGCTGGATGCCGGCCCCGACCTCGGTCAGCGCCGGCGCCTTTTCGATGACGGTGACGCGCGCCCCCCTGCGGGCCAGGGCGATCGCCGCGGTCAGGCCGCCGATCCCGGCGCCGACCACGGTCGCCGAACGATCCGAAAGGAAACCCATCGTCACCTCCGGTAGGGCGGCCCTGCCAGCGAAAGCTCAGTCGTCGCGGTGGACCCGCTCCTTGCGCTCGTGACGCTCCTGCGCCTCGAGCGTCATGGTCGCGATGGGACGTGCGTCCAGGCGGCGCAGGCTGATCGGCTCACCCGTCATCTCGCAATAGCCGTACTCGCCCGTCTCGATCCGGCGCAGGGCCGCATCAATCTTGCTGACCAGCTTGCGCTGGCGGTCGCGGGTGCGAAGTTCAAGGGCGCGGTCGGTTTCCTCGCTGGCGCGGTCGGCTAGGTCGGGGACGGCGCGGGCGCTGTCCTGCAGGCCCTCCAGCGTCTCGGCCGACTGGTCCAGCAGCTCCTGTTTCCAGGCTTCCAGTTTCCGTCTGAAATATTCAAGCTGACGGTCGTTCATGAAGGGCTCGTCCTCGGCGGGACGATAATCCTGGGGCAGGAAGGTCTGGGCTTTCATACGTCCTCCGGCGGCGCCGGGCGGAGCAAAATTACCGGCACCTTGCGGGCCCCCATAAAGTATGACGCCCGTCTTGTCACTAGGGTTGAAGCTGCTCATCATGCGTAATCTGCAATCTGATGTCTTGCCGCGCCAAGCGGTTCTTCGAAAAGGAGAGTTTACATGGAGTTTGCCGGCACCGACCGCTATGTCGCGCCACCGGACCTGGCCATGGCCGTCAACGCGGCCATGGCCCTGGAACGCCCGCTTCTGGTCAAGGGAGAGCCGGGGACCGGCAAGACCGAGCTGGCCCGGCAGGTGGCAGCCAGCCTTGGAATGCCCATCATCGAATGGCACGTGAAATCCACGACGAAGGCGCAGCAGGGGCTCTATGAATACGACGCCGTCAGCCGCCTGCGCGACAGCCAACTGGGCGACGAACGCGTCCATGATGTCGCCAACTACATCCGCAAGGGCAAGCTGTGGCAGGCGTTAGAGGCCCCCGTCCGCACGGTCCTGCTGATCGACGAGGTCGATAAGGCCGATATCGAGTTTCCGAACGACCTGCTGCAGGAACTCGACCGGATGGAGTTCCACGTCTACGAAACGGGCGAGACCGTCAGCGCCACACACCGTCCCGTGGTCATCATCACCTCGAACAACGAAAAGGAGCTGCCCGACGCTTTCCTGCGCCGCTGCTTCTTCCACTATATCCGCTTTCCGGATGCCGAGACGCTGAAGGCCATCGTCGGGGTGCATTATCCGGGCCTGAAGCCTGCCCTTCTGGATGCCGCCCTGTCGCAGTTCGTGGACCTGCGCGAGGTGCCGGGGCTGAAGAAGAAGCCGTCGACAAGCGAGTTCCTCGATTGGCTCAAGCTGATCCTGGCCGAGGATCTGGCCCCCGAGGATCTGAAGCGCGATCCGGCGACCATGCTGCCCCGCCTGCACGGCGCGCTGCTGAAG
>JAYZBS010000028.1:0-17156 GCA_036338635.1 Pseudomonadota bacterium
CATCCGCCGCGAGACCGGCCTGCCGATCGAGATCATCGGCGCCGAGGAGGAGGCGCGGCTGGCCGTCATCAGCTGCGCGCCGCTGGTCAGCCACAAGACGGAAACGCTGATGGTCGTCGATATCGGCGGCGGCTCGACCGAGCTTGTCTGGATCGACCTCGAGGACGTAGAGCCCAAGGAACGCCCGCGCGCGATCATGCGACTCTCGGATGGCTTCGGAAACCCGCAGCCAGGCGGGGCGCGGGTCGTCGACTGGATCAGCGTGCCGCTCGGCGTTGCGACGCTGCGCGACCAGTTCGCCGATGTTGAGGATGACCAGGGCCGTTTCGCGCTGATGTCGTGGTTCTTCGAGGAGGCGCTGGCAAACTTTTCCCCCTACGCCGATGGATCTCCGGACGAGGGGTTCCAGATCATCGGCACCTCCGGCACGGTCACCACTGTCGCGGCCAGCTTCCTGGGCCTTCGTCGATACGACCGGACCAAGGTCGACGGGCTCGAGATGACCAGCGACCAGATCGACCGGGTGATCCACAGCTATCTGCAGCTGGGTCCTGACGGGCGGCGCGCCGATCCGCGCATCGGGCGCGAACGACATGCGCTGATCATGTCGGGCGCGGCCATCCTGCAGACGCTGATGCGCGTCTGGCCCACCAACAAGCTGTCGGTCGCCGACCGCGGCCTGCGCGAGGGGTTGCTTTATGCCCAGATGGTGCGCGATGGGGTGCTGACGCCTGACGGACTGAACGGAGTGGCATGATGACGAAGCAACCGACCAGCCGGACGGGCAAGACCAGTGGCCGCGGCACCCGCGACCTGAAGGTGCGGGTGAAGACCGCCAAGGGCCGCAAGATGTCCTCGAAGCTCTGGCTGGAACGGCAGCTAAACGACCCCTATGTCTCGCGCGCCAAGCGCGAGGGCTATCGCGGGCGCGCCGCCTACAAGATCATCGAGCTGGACGACAAGTATCGCTTTCTTGTTCCCGGCGCACGCGTGGTCGATCTGGGTTGCGCCCCCGGCGGCTGGTGCCAGGTGGCCGTGGCCCGCGTGAACGCTTTGGGCGAAAAGTCCGGCAAGAAGATCGGCCGCGTGCTGGGCCTTGACCTGCAAGAGGTCGATCCGATCGCAGGGGCCGAGATCCACGTGCTGGACTTCCTGTCCGAAGGCGCCGACGACAAGGTCAAGGAATGGCTGGGCGGTCCCGCCGACGTCGTCATGTCCGACATGGCGGCGGCATCGTCCGGCCACAAAGGCACCGACCACATCCGCATCGTGGCCCTGGTCGAGGCGGCGGCACAATTGGCCTTCGACGTGCTGGAACCCGGCGGCACTTTCGTCGCAAAGGTCCTTGCAGGCGGCGCCGAGACCGAGATGCAGGCGATGCTCAAACGCAACTTCACCAAGGTGTCGAACGTCAAACCGCCGGCAAGCCGAAGCGATTCGTCCGAAAAATTCGTGGTCGCCACGGGTTTCAGGGGGCGCGACGCGGAACGAGGTGAGGTCGAACAGGATCTCTGACCGGACCTGATCGACCGGTCGCTTGCCCGCTTCGTGCCACGAAAGCACGCACGGCAGATCCCCAGCCGCGATGGGCGCAATGTCTGGGCAGGTCGCCCGTTACGCTCTCATCTGGCTGCGATAGGCTTCAGGCGTCCTGCCGGTCGCGGCCACGAAGGCACGTGTGAAATGGGCGTGGCTGACATATCCCAGATCCAGCGCCAGCCGCGCCATCGGCCGGTCAGTATGGCGCAGAAGCTCGGCCGCGCGCTCCAGCCTCAGGTCGTTCAGAACATCGATGGCGCGCTGGCTGCGTGTCTCGGCGCAGGCGCGGTCCAGATGCGTCAATGTCGTGCCCAGGTCCTGCGCCATGTCCGCCAGCGTACGGCCGTCCCCCAGTTCGGTCGCGGCCAGCGCAAGGAAACGGTCGACCAGCGGACGATCCGGAACCGGCGCATATCCCCCCGATTGGTGATCCTGTTCGGGATCAAGACGCAAGAGGCGAAGCGACAGCAGGCTCAACTGGCAGGTCAGCGCCTTTCCTTCCGGTGCCTGCGCGGCCTCCTCGGCGAGTTCACGCAGGTTCACCAGCATTGCGTCGCCGGCGTGCCCGATGCCGCCGGCGATCGTCGCAGCTGGCATCGGAGGATCAACCTGAGACGTCAGGCTTGGAGAGAGCGTCAGCACATAGCCGTTACTCCCCGCCTCGGTTCGCGCGGCGAAAGCAGTGCCGGCTGGGATATAATGCACATCGCCCGGTCCCAGTACCATCGCGCGGCGCGGAAACCGCAGAAGCATCCGGCCTTCCGTGACCCAGATCAGCGTGTGTTCGGTGCGTGTTCGCGGCTGTGCCTGCGGATCGGTTCCGCTCCAGCCGAAGGCGGGGAGGGGGACCAACCTCAGGCCGGCGCGGCGAGGCGCAATCCTGCGGGAGGGGGGCGCCGCCCGGACTGTCAACGCTTCCGGGACCTGGATGTGGTCGAATCTTGCAGCGCCTGCCGCCCAGGGACGCGGCGGAGCCCCGGCATCCAGAACGCCGGCAGCCGTCACGCCGTCGGTCGCACCTTGGGTCGAAGCACTTCGATCCGGCGGCCGAAGGCGCGTCGGTGAGAACGGGAATCCCCCCTGCCAGCCAGTGCGATCCCAAAGCGACATCTGCTGCGTCCGATCTGCAAAGTCCGTAGGCGAATTATCGCCTATCGGCAGAGAAACTCAACGACAGCCGGCCTGGTTTCATTCTCCGTGCAATCGACGCGATGCCGCGTTGCCGGCGCACCACTGCTGCCAGTCCTTCATTCGGCCCCGGAACCAGATTCTCTGCGACTTGGCGTACTGGCGTGACGAAATGATCGCGCGCTCGGTCGCCTGGGCCAGGGTCAGCCGCCCCTGCAGATGCTCGACCAGTTCCGGTGCCCCGATGGCCTTGGCCCATTGCGCCTGCGAATCCCAGACGGGCAGCATGGCCCGAACCTCATCGAGCGCGCCCTGATCCAGCATTGCGTGGAATCGCGTGGCGATACGTTCTGCCAGCCAGTCGCGGTCGGCGGTGATCAGTACCCGCTGGCAATCATCCGGCTCCATCAGCGGCGGCGGCGTTTCGGCCTGCCAAACGGAAATGCCACGGCCGGTCGCCTGCAGCACCTCCCAGGCGCGCTGGACGCGGGCGGGGTTCCGCAGGTCGATCCGGGCGCGCGTCGCATCGTCCAGCTCGCGCACCATATCCTCCAGCCCCCCGGCCTGCCTCAGCCGCGCGTCGGCTTCCGCGCGCAGGTCGGGCGGCGTAGGCGGGATCTGCGCCAACCCCCGCGTCAGCGCCGTCAGGTAGAGCCCGGTGCCCCCGACGACGATCAGCCGCTGGCCCATCAGCGCCTGCACGTCGCGCAGCCAGTCGCCCGCCGAGTAGGGGCGCCCCGGCACGACGTGGCCGTAAAGCGCGTGCGGGGCGACCGCCTCGTCCGCCGTGGTGGGGCGGGCGGTCAGAACCTGCCAGCACGACCAGACCTGAAGCGCATCGGCATTGACAATTAAACCGCCCTGCGCCCGCGCGACGGCCAGTGCCAGCGCCGATTTGCCGCTGGCCGTCGGCCCGGCGATCAGCAGGTGGCGCGAGGGATCGATCTGTGTCAGGTCTGGGTCGCGCATCGGCCATCCGGCAGTTGAACCTGCGGCCCTTTTGCGACATTTAGCGCCTCGATGAAAGCGACCGGCGACAGGAGCCCTCCAATGACCACCGAGACCCCCAGGCAGTATGGCCGCGTGATGCTGAAGATCTCGGGCGAGGCGCTGATGGGCGACCAGGGCTATGGCCTGCACCCGCCCACCGTCACCCGGATCGCCAACGAGGTCGAGGCCGTCCAGGCCATGGGCGTCGAGGTCTGCATGGTGATCGGCGGCGGCAACATCTTCCGCGGCCTGCAGGGCAGCGCGCAGGGGATGGAGCGGACGACCGCAGACTACATGGGGATGCTGGCCACCGTGATGAACGCGCTGGCGATGCAATCTGCGCTGGAGGCCAAGGGCCTGCACTGCCGCGTCATCAGCGCCATCCGCATGGACGAGGTCTGCGAGCCCTACATCCGCCGTCGCGCCATCCGGCACCTGGAAAAGAAGCGGATCGTGATCTTCGCCGCCGGCACCGGCAACCCCTATTTCACGACCGACACGGCGGCGACGCTGCGCGCGTCCGAGATGAACTGCGAGGCGATCTTCAAGGGCACCAAGGTCGACGGCGTCTATGACAAGGACCCGGTCAGGTTCGCGGATGCCAAGCGCTATGGCGACGTCAGCTATGATGAGGTGCTGCAAAAGCACCTGGGCGTCATGGACGCCTCCGCCATCGCCCTGGCACGCGACAACAAGCTGCCGATCATCGTCTTCTCGCTGGACGCGCCGGGCGGCTTCCGGTCGATCCTGGAGGGGCGGGGGACCTATACGCGCGTCCACAACTGACGTTCTCCCCTCGGGTCCTGCGGTGGTCGGCCACTGATCCCGTGGGTTGTGCCGGCAGGTGGCAAGCCTTGGGCAAAGGCTTTGCCAACCTGCGACATTGTGTTTACAAGCAACGAAAATCCAAAGCAGAGGCAGTCCGACATGGCTGAGGACATCGAAATCGATATCGACGATCTGGAACGGCGCATGAAGGGCGCCATGGAAAGCCTGCGCTCGGAATTCGCAAGCCTGCGCACCGGCCGCGCCTCGGCCTCGATGATCGAGCCTGTGCAGGTCGAGGCCTATGGCCAGATGACGCCAGTCAACCAGCTGGGCACCGTCAACGTGCCCGAACCGCGGATGGTGACGATCAACGTCTGGGACAAGGCCATGGTCGGCAAGGTCGAGAAGGCGCTGCGCGAAAGCGGCCTGGGGATCAACCCCCAGTTGAACGGCACCATCATCATGCTGCCGATCCCCGAGCTGAACGAGGAACGTCGTCGCGAGCTGACCAAGGTCGCCGCGCAATACGCCGAAAGCGCTCGCGTCTCGATCCGGAACGTCCGTCGCGATGGCATGGACCAGGTCAAGAAGGGCAAGTCGAACGGCATGCCCGAGGATGACCAGAAGTTCTGGGAAACCGAGATCCAGTCCCTGACCGATCGCATGATCGCCTCGATCGATGAGGCGCTGACGGCCAAGCAAGCCGAAATCATGCAGGTCTGACCCCATCATGGAACTGGCGCAGGACGTAGCGGGCAAGGTGGCAGGCGGCGCAGCGGGCGCACGGCCGCGCCACGTCGCCATCATTATGGACGGAAACGGCCGCTGGGCGACCGACCGCGGCTGGCCGCGCCTTGTCGGCCATCGCCGCGGCGCAGAGCGCGTGAAGCAGATCGCCCGCGCCTGTCCGGATCTGGGCGTGGACTGGCTGACGATCTATGCCTTCTCGACCGAGAACTGGAAGCGGTCGACCGAGGAAGTTCTGGGTTTGATGAAGATCTTCCGCCGCTATATCCAGCACGAGGCTCAGGGTATGGCGGCCGAAGGCGTGCGCCTGCGCTTCATCGGCGGGCGCGACCGGCTGGACCGAAAGCTGCAGGACCTGATGGCCTCGATCGAGGCGCGCACGGCAGGCAACACGCGGCTGAACCTGACCGTGGCGATCAACTATGGCGGCCGGGACGAGTTGCTGCGGGCATCGAACCGTCTGGCGGCGCGGATTGCCCAGGGTGATGTCGTCGAGGCGACGCAGGACGATCTCGAGGCGTGCCTCGACACGGCAGGCCATCCGGACCCGGACCTCGTGATCCGCACCTCGGGCGAGACGCGGACCTCGAACTTCCTGCCCTGGCAGGCGGCTTATGCGGAATACGAGTTCACGCCGACGCTTTGGCCAGACTTCACGCCCGACCACCTGTCCCGCATTCTGGACCGTTTCGGCCTGCGCGACCGGCGCTTCGGAGGCGCATGACGGGCGCAACCGGCAAAGCGCCGCCGCCGCCGTCCGGCAGATGGGCGGACCTGTCGCGGCGCGTCGCCTCGACATTGGTCCTTCTGGCGATCGGTGTGCTGCTGGCGGTGGCGCAAGGCATCTGGCTGCGGCTGGGGATGGCCGTCATCTCGGCCATCACCTTCTGGGAACTGGCGGCGATGACCGGGTGGAAACATCCGGCGCGCCATGTCACCCTGTTCGGACGCAGCCGTCCCATCGCGCTGGCGTCGATTGCCGGTGTGTCTCAGGCCTTGGCGCTGACCGAATTTCACCCCTTGGCCTGGACGGCGCTGCTGCTGCCAATCCTGCTGGGCCTGCCCGGCGCCGCGGCGCGCGACCGCGGCACCTATGCAATCTTTGGGACCGCAATCCTGCTGGTCGCCTATGGCCTTGTCGGTTTCCGCGAGACCTATGGCCTCAGCTTCGTGCTGTGGCTGATGGGAGTCATCATCATTTCGGACACGGCCGGCTATTTTTTCGGGCGCATCCTGGGCGGCCCCAAGTTCTGGCCGAAGCTCAGCCCGAAAAAGACGTGGTCCGGTACCGTCGCAGGCTGGATCGGGACGTGCCTCTTCGGTGCTCTTCTCTGGCTGAGCGGCCACGGCGACGTCGCGCTGGTCTGGGTTTCGCCTCTGGTCTGCTTCGCTGGCCAGATGGGCGACATCGCGGAAAGCTGGCTGAAGCGACGGGCAGGGGTCAAGGACAGTTCGAACCTGATCCCAGGCCACGGCGGTTTCATGGACCGATTTGACGCAGTGACGGGCGCGGTTCTGGCAACCATGCTGATCGGCATACTGACACAACTTCCCGTGGTAGGCTGACGGATGAGACGCATCTCGATCTTCGGGGCAACCGGCTCGGTCGGCATGAACGGCGTCGATCTTATTCGCCGCGGCGGTGGGGCGGACGCCTATGACGTCGTAGCGCTGACCGGCGGCCGCAACATCGGCCGCCTGGCGCAAATGTCCCGAGAGCTCAAGGCCGAGGTGGCCGTCACCGCACATGACGATCTGCTGGACGACCTGCGGCAAGCCTTGAAAGGCAGCGGCGTTCAGGCGATGGCCGGAGAGGCCGCGTTGACCGAAGCGGCTGCGTATCCGGCCGATTGGACGCTGTCCGCGATCGTCGGTGCGGCGGGGCTGGCGCCCGGTCTGGCTGCGCTGGCGCAGGGCGGAACGCTGGCCCTTGCCAACAAGGAGTCGCTGGTCTGCGCGGGTGCGCTTCTGAGGCGTGCTGGTGCGAGCTCTGGGGCAAGAATTCTGCCGGTGGACAGTGAACATTCAGCTTTGTTTCAGGCACTTGGCGCAGAAAACCTAGAATCTGTCAAGGATGTGACCATCACTGCCTCTGGCGGTGCGTTTCGCGACTGGCCGCTGGAGCGGCTGGCTGCCGCCACGGTGGCCGAGGCGTCGACCCACCCGAACTGGGCCATGGGCCAGCGCATCACCATCGACAGCGCATCGATGTTCAACAAAGCCATGGAGGTCATCGAAGCCAAAGAATTTTTTGGGCTCGATGCTGATCGTATCAAGGTTCTGGTCCATCCCGAATCAATCATCCATGCGCTGGTCAACCATATCGACGGCGGCAGCATCGCCCATCTTGGCGCACCGGACATGCGTCACGCCATCGGCTATGCGCTGCACTGGCCCGAACGTCGCGCCCTGCCGGTGGCCCCGCTGGATCTGGCGGCGCTTGGCACATTGACCTTCCGCGACCCGGACGAGGTTCGCTGGCCGGCGCTGCGTCTCGCGCGCGAAGTAATGGCCGCCGGGGGCGCGGCTGGCGCGGTCTTCAACGCGGCCAAGGAGCAGGCGCTGGACGACTTCATCGCGGGCCGCATCCGGTTCACGCAAATGGCGCCTCGCGTCGAAGCGGTGCTTGAGAGGCTGTCGGCAGAGCCCGGTTTTTCGCAGGCGCCCGAGGACCTGCCGACCGTCCTGCACTGGGACGGCCTTGCCAGACGAAAGGCCGCCGCATGACCGATTTTCTGGCGCAGACTGCGGGCACACTCTGGACGCTGGCATCCTTTGTCGTGGCGCTGGCAGTGATCGTGACCGTGCACGAATACGGCCACTATATCGTCGGCCGTTGGTCCGGCATCCGGGCCGAGGTCTTCTCGATCGGTTTCGGACCGCGGCTTGCGGCCCGTCGCGACAGGCGCGGCACGGTCTGGCAGGTCGCGGCGCTGCCTCTGGGTGGCTATGTGCGCTTTCTGGGCGACGACAATGTTGCCAGCGCCGGGCCCGGACGCGCGGTCGATCCGGCACTGCGACGGCAGACCCTGCAGGGCGCACCTCTGTGGGCGCGGTTCTCGACTCTGCTGGCAGGGCCGGTCTTCAACTTCATCCTGTCGATCCTGGTCTTTGGTGGCTTCGCGCTGGTTCAGGGCTTGCCCACGACCGAGGTCCGGGTGGGAACCGTCATCAGCGCGCCGCCGGGGATCCAAAACCAGCTGCAGCCCGGCGACCGCATCCTGAGCGTTGGTGATGTTGCGGTCGAAACGTGGTCGGACCTGGGCGCCGCGGCCGACGTCCTGACCGTGGCACCGCAGCAGCCCTGGCAGGTCGAGCGGGGTGGAGAGACCCTGACGGTGCCCGGTCCCGATCCGATGCCTGCGCGGATCAGCGGCGTCGCGCCCCGCAGTGCTGCAGCCGATGCCGGCATCCGCGCAGGCGATGTGGTGCTGGCCATCGACGGCCGGCCGGTGACGCGCTTCTCCCAGATGCGCGATGCCGTCGAGGAGGCGGCTGGTGATCCGCTGCAACTGCGCCTGTGGCGCGAGGGTGCCGGCGAGGTCGATGTCACGCTGCGGCCCAAGCTCTCGGATCTTCCCGTCGAGGGCGGGTTCGAGCAGCGCTGGCTGATCGGCGTCACCGGGGGCGAGGGCTTTTTCACGCCGCAGACCCGCAGCGTCGGACCGCTTGAGGCGCTATCACTGGGCGCCGCGCAGACCTGGGGGATCATCGTGTCCTCGTTGACCGGGCTTTGGGCGATGATCTCCGGTCAGATCGGAACCTGCAATCTGGGCGGCGCGATCAGCATCGCCGAGAGTACGGGTCAGGCGGCCAGCGCGGGCGGCGCGAACTTCCTGTGGTGGATCGCGGTCTTGTCCGCCGCGATCGGGTTCCTGAACCTGCTGCCCATCCCGGTCCTGGATGGCGGGCATCTTGTCTTCTACGCCTATGAGGCGATCAGCGGCCGCCCGCCCTCGGAAAAGGTGCTGGGCGTGCTGACCGCGGCGGGAATGGCGGCGGTGCTGTCACTGATGCTGTTCGGCCTGAGCAACGATCTTTTCTGCCCCTGACGACGATGCGGTTTTGACAGGCCGGGCCGGTTGGGGCTAGAGGAAAAGGCAAAACAAGACGCCCGGCACGGGCGGCAGGCATGAGGGGCTGCGATGACACGGAAACTGGGCAAGCGCGCGGTGGCGCTGATGACGGCCTTGGCGATCACGGTGCCCGCTGGCCTGGCGCCGGGGCCGGTCGCAGCCTTGGTGTTCAACGACATCCGCATCGAAGGTAACGCGCAGGTCGAGGACGCGACGATCCTGTCGGCCCTGAACCTGCCGCGCGGCCAGGACGTGAGCCCCGGAGAGGTGAACGACGCCCTGCAGCGCCTGCAGAGCACCGGATTGTTCGAGACGGTCGAACTGATCCCCCAAGGCGGGCAGCTGGTGGTGCGCGTCAGCGAATATCCGATCGTCAACCAGATCAGCTTCGAAGGCAATCGCCGTGTCGACGACGCCCGTCTGGCCGAGATCGTCCAAAGCCGCGCGCGCCGCGTCTATCAGCCCAGCCAGGCGATCCAGGATGCGCAGACCATCGCCCAGGTCTATGCGGCCGAGGGGCGGTTGTCGGCCCGCGTCGATCCCCGGATCATCCGCCGCAGCGGCAATCGCGTCGACCTGGTCTTCGAGATCCGCGAAGGCGCGGTGACCGAGATCGAGCGCATCAGCTTTACCGGCAACCGGGCCTTTTCCGACCGCCGGCTGCGCGACGTACTGCAGACCAAGCAGGCGGGCATCCTGCGGACCTTCATCCGCCGCGACACCTTCGCGCCCGAACGCATACCCTTGGACGAACAGCTGCTGACGGATTTCTACCGCTCGCGCGGCTATGCAGATTTCCGCGTGCAGGCCGTCGCGCCCGAGATTGCGCGCGAACGCGATGCGTTCTTCATCACGTTCAACATCCAGGAAGGCCCGCGCTATCGCTTCGGACGCATCGATACGGTCTCCGAGATCCCGGGCGTGGATGCGTCGCTGTTCGCGGAACAGAACCGGGTGCGCCGGGGCGCGGTCTACAACCCCTCGGACATCGACACCACCATCCGCCGAATGGAGACGGTGGCGATCCAGCAGGGGCTGGAGTTCGTCAGCATCGAACCCCGCATCTCACGCAATCCGTCGAGCCAGACACTGGACCTAACCTTCGCCCTGACCCGAGGTGAACGAATCTTCGTCGAGCGCATCGACATCGAGGGCAACACAACGACGCTGGACCAGGTGATCCGCCGGCAGTTCAACACCGTCGAAGGCGACCCGTTCAACCCGCGCGAGATCCGCAACTCGGCCGAGCGTATCCGTGCACTGGGATATTTCGCGGACGCGCAGGTCGAAACGCGCCAGGGCAGCTCGCCGGATCAGGTCATTGTCGGCGTGGCGGTCGAGGAGCAGCCGACAGGCTCGCTGTCTTTCGGCGCGTCCTATGGCGTCAACTCGGGTGTCGGCCTGAACGCCTCACTGACCGAGCGGAACTTCCTGGGCCGCGGGCAGACATTGGGCCTTCAGATCTCGACGGCGGATGGCGACCGCGCCGCCGGCATCAATTTCGTCGAGCCCTTCTTCCTCGGCCGCGACCTGCGCTTCGGCTTTGCGGCAAACTACGGCGAAACCGACGACCTGAACTCGGACTATGATACGCGGGTCATCCGCATCCAGCCGTCGATCGAGTTTCCTGTATCGGAAAACGGGCGGGTCGAGCTGCGCTATCGCATTTCGGAAGAAAAGCTGGATAACGTCACCGAGAACAGTTCGCTGCTGCTTCAGGAAGAGGCGGGGACGCGCGTGACCTCGGCCATCGGCTATACCTACAACTGGGATTCGCGGCGGACGGGGCTGGACCCGCTGACGGCCTATCGCTTCCGCTTCTCGCAGGATTTTGCGGGCGCGGGCGGGGATACCAAGACGGTGACGACGACGGCCCTGGCCGGCGTGGAAAGCACCGCCTGGCGTCAGAACGTGACCCTGCGCGGAGAGGTCGAGGCCGGGGCGATCTATACCTACGGCGACTATTCGACCTGGATCCTGGATCGCTTCCGCACCGGCAACCGCATCCGCGGGTTCGAGCCGAACGGCTATGGCCCCCGCGATCTGGTGGCCGAGAACCAGGACGCCATCGGCGGCAACTACTACTGGGCGGCGCGGGCCGAGGCGCAGTTCCCGATCGGCCTGCCCGAGGAGTACGGAATCCAGGGCGGATTGTTCGCTGACGTGGGTTCTCTCTGGGGTCTGGACGACACCAGCTATGTGACGCCCGGCGGCGTGCCTGTCACGATCGACGACGACATGTACGTGCGAGCTGCGGTCGGGGCATCGATCTTCTGGACGACGCCCATCGGGCCGCTGCGCTTCAACTTTTCGCAGACCATCCGCAAGGAGGACTATGACGAGGAGCAGAACTTCGACCTGACGATCCAGACGACGTTCTGATGCGGTCAGCAGGGCGTCTTCTGCCGATAGTGGCGCTGTCCGTGGGCCTCACCCTGCCTGCCGGCGCGCAGGAATTCGCGCCGCTGCCGCCCCAGGTTCCGCAGGTTGCGACCACCCGGCCCGAGGTCGATCTGCCGAACAGCACCATTGCTGCCCCCGACGAGGTGGGGCCGCAACCCGCAGCGCCGATCCTTACGCTGGACCAAGACGCGCTCTACCTGTCATCGTCCTGGGGCCTGCGTGCCCAGGCCCGCCTTGAGGCCGAGGGGCAGCTCATCGCGGCCGAGAATGAGCGCCTGACGGAGCTGCTCTCGACCGAGGAAGCCGCGCTGACCGCGCAGCGCGCGACGCTGCCGCCAGCCGAGTTCCGCCGCCTAGCCGAGGATTTCGACCGCCGCGCAACGCAGATCCGCCGAGAGCGGGCGCAGGCGGTGCAGGCGCTGAATGCCTGGGCCGATGCCGACCGCGAGGCGTTCTTCCGTGCCGCCCTGCCGGTGATGGCCGAGGTGATGCAGGACCGCGGCGCGGTCGCCGTGCTGGACCGCCGCACGGTCTTCGTATCGCTGGACGCCATCGACATCACGAACGACCTGATCACCGCGCTCGACGCAGGGATCGGCGACGGTGAGGGTGCCGTGCCGATCCCGCAGACCGAATCCGCCGCTTCAGGGCAACCGGGCGATCCGGTCGCTGATCAGGTCGAATAGCGCGTCGCGATCAACATCCTTCAGGAACAGCGCATTGGCGGGCCGCCCGCTGACGCGCCACCAGTCGGCGACCGTCATGCCGGTGGTCCAGCGGCCTTCCGTCTCGATCTCGACGTTGATCTCGCGGCCCTGGAACAGGTCAGGCTCCAGCAGCCAGGCGATGGTGCAGGGGTCATGTAGCGGCGCCCCAAGACTGCCGTATTTGGCGGTGTCGAAGCGTTCGAAGAAGTCCGTCCAGCCAGCCACGGCCGGACCGCAGCGGTTCGGAAGGTCGCGCATCCGATCCACCCATTCGCGGCTGGTCAGCGCCTTGTGCGTGACGTCCAGCGGCATGACGACCAGGGGCACACCTGCGGCGAACACCTCGGCCGCGGCTTCGGGGTCGACATGGATGTTGAACTCGGCCGCCGGAGTGATGTTGCCGACCTCAAAATAGGCGCCGCCCATCAGGACGATGCGCTGCACGCGGGCGGCGATGTCCGGCGCCCGGCGGAATGCCGTCGCGATGTTCGTCAGCGGGCCGATGGGCACAAGCGTGACGGTGCCGGCGGGCTCTCGGCGCAGGGTCTCGATGATGAAACCGACGCCATCCTGCGGCTGCAGGGGCATCTTCGGATCGGGAAGCTCGGTGCCGTCGAGGCCGGTCTTGCCGTGGACGTGCTCTGCCGTGATCAGGTCGCGCACAAGGGGCCCGTCGCAGCCGGCGAAAACCGGAATGTCGGTCCGCTCGGCCAGTTCGACGACCTTGCGAGCATTCAAACTGGTCAGGGACAGCGGCACGTTCCCAGCAACCGCGACGATCCCCAGAACCTCGATTTCGGGCGAGGCCAACGCCAGCAGGATCGCTACCGCGTCGTCCTGACCCGGATCGGTGTCGATGATGATCTTGTGCGGCATGCGGGGCCTCCTTCATTAGTGGGCAAATCCTTGCGCCACGACGGAAAAAGGCGCAAGCCTTGCCTGCGCCTTCCCCTGCGTCACCTGCTGTCGGATCAGCCGTCGAAATTGACCCGTTCGATCAGGTCCAGTGCCTGCGGACGCAAGGCCGAAATTTCGGTCAGCGGCAGGTCGTCCGGCGTGAATTCGCCCCAGCTGGCCACCAGTTCGGACGCCTCGACACCGTCCTTGACGGGGAATTCGTTGTTCGTCTCGGCATAGATGCGCTGCGCCTCGTCGCTGACCAGGAACTCCATCAGCTGCAGGGCGGCGTCTCGGTTCGGGGCCGAAGTGGTCATTCCCATGCCGGAGACATTCACATGCGTGCCGCCATCCTCGAAGGTCGGGAAGACGATGCGGACCGCGTCGGCCCACTGCTTCTGTTCGTCGTCCTTCAGCATGGCGCCCATGTAGTAGGTGTTGCCCAGGCTGATGTCGCATTCGCCGGCCCAGATCGACTTGACCTGATCGCGGTCGCCGCCCTCGGGGCGCTTGGCCAGGTTCGACTTCAGCCCTTCAAGCCAGGACAGGGTTTCTTCCTCGCCATGGTGGGCTAGGTAGGCAGCGGTCAGCGCGACGTTGTAGTCGTTGGTGAAGCTGCGCGTGCAGATGCGCCCTTCCCATTTCGGATCGGCCAGATCCTCATAGGTGGTCACCTCACCGTCAGCCACGCGCTCTTTGCTGGCATAGACGATGCGGGCGCGGGTGGTTAGGCCGAACCACTGGTTCTCGTCGTCTCGCAGCCGCGCGGGGATCACGTCCAGCGCCTCGTCCTCGACGGCCTGCAGAACGCCGGCATCCTTCAGTTCTCCAAGCCGCGCAACGTCCACGGTCAGCACCAAATCTGCGGGCGAACGGTCGCCCTCGGCCTGAAGGCGTTCGACCATGCCCTTGTCCACGAAGGCGATGTTGACGGGAATGCCGGTATCGGCCGTAAAGGCGTCGATCAGCGGCTGAATCAGTTCGGGCTGGCGGTGGGAATAGACATTCACCTCTTGCGCCAGTGCGGGAACGGCCGTGCTGCTCAGAATCGAGGCAAGGATCAGATATCGCATGAAAAGTCCTCCTGTATCGTCGCGATTGATGAGTTATCCGACTGTAATTGTCAACCTCTGCCGCGCCCCGCGACGCATTGACCATCACCGGGCTGCAGGCTAGGGCGCAGACATGGCACGCGCACCCGTTCTGCAACTTTCCGACATCTCGCTGACCTATGGCGGCGATCCTGTTTTCGACGGCCTGTCGCTGACCGTCCAGCCCGGCGACCGCATTGCGCTGGTCGGGCGCAACGGGTCCGGCAAATCGACGCTGATGAAGGTCATGGCCGGCCTGGTAGAGCCTGACCGGGGCGAGGTCGTGTTGTCGGCCGGCGTCTCGACCGGCTATATGGAGCAGGACCCCGACCTGTCGGGCTATGAGACGCTTGGCGACTTTGCCCGAGACGGCCTGCCCGAGGGCGAGGGTTACCGTGTCGACATGGCCGCCGAGGGGCTGAAATTCGATCCCGACCGTCCGGTTGCGACGGCCTCGGGCGGTGAACGGCGGCGGGCGGCGCTGGCACGGCTGCTGGCGCAGGCGCCAGAGCTGATGCTGCTGGATGAGCCGACGAACCACCTGGACATCCAGGCCATCGGTTGGCTGGAGGAGCACCTGTCGCAGACCCGCGCGGCCTTCGTGCTGATCAGCCACGACCGCGCCTTCCTGCGCCGCCTGACGCGCGCCACGTTGTGGATCGACCGCGGCAAGGTTCGGCGGCAGGAACGCGGTTTCGAGGGTTTCGAGGACTGGCGCGAGGCGACCTGGGCCGCCGAGGACGATGCTCGTCACAAGCTGGACCGCAAGATCAAGGCCGAGGCCCGGTGGGCGGTCGAAGGCATCAGCGCGCGCAGGAAGCGCAACCAGGGTCGCGTGCGCGCTCTGGCGGCGCTGCGCGCCGAACGCAGTTCGCAGATCCGCCGGCAGGGCACCGCGGCAATGGCATTGGATTCGGGCCCGCAGTCCGGAAAGAAGGTGATCGAGGCGCAGGGCATCGCCAAGACCTTCGGCGACCGCACGATCCTGCGGCCCTTCGACCTGCGCATCCAGCGCGGCGACCGCATCGCCTTCGTCGGTCCGAACGGCGCCGGCAAGACCACGCTGATCAAGATGATGACCGGAGAGATCGCGCCGGACGAGGGGCGGGTGACCCTGGGCACCAATCTTGAGATAGCCGTTTTCGACCAGGCCCGGGCGGCGCTGAACCCTGACCAGACGCTTTGGGAGTCGCTGACAGGCGACCCCGAGATGCGGGTGTCCGGTCGGGCGGATCAGGTGATGGTGCGCGGCACGCCCAAGCATGTCGTGGCCTATCTTAAGGATTTCCTGTTCGACGACGCACAGGCCCGCGCGCCCGTCCGCAGCCTGTCGGGTGGCGAAAAGGCGCGGTTGCTGCTGGCAAGGTTGATGGCCAAGCCGTCGAACCTGCTGGTGATGGACGAGCCGACCAACGATCTGGACGTCGAAACGCTTGACCTGCTGCAAGACCTGTTGGGCGACTATGACGGCACGGTCCTGCTGGTCAGCCACGACCGGGACTTCATCGACCGCGTGGCCGATACGACGGTCGCAATGGAGGGGGACGGTCGCGCAACGGTCTACGCCGGCGGTTGGACCGACTATCAGGCGCAGCGTGGCGAGGACAAGCTTGAGAGTGCGGGGCCTAGTCTCGCGTCGCGTCCCTCGGTAGCCCCTGCCGATAAGTCCAAGCCCGCGCAGGCGGGATTGAGCTTCACAGAAAGGCACCGGCTGGACGCGCTGCCCGGCGTCATCGAACGACTGGAGGCCGAGATCGCCAAGCTGTCCGAATTCCTGTCGGACCCGGACCTGTTCACCAAGGCGCCGGCCAAGTTCGAGAAGGCCAGCCTCGCGCTTTCGGAACGTCAGGCCGCCCTGGCCGACGCCGAGGAAGAGTGGCTGACGCTCGAGGAGAAGGCCGGCTGATCAGCGCGTCCCGCGCAGCCAGCGATGCGCGAATGCCAGCTTGTCGCGCACGGGCGCCGTCAGCACGAAAGGATAGAGGTCGCTGTTGTCCAGCGCCCTGTTGATGTCGTTGATGGCGATGGCAATTTCGGCTGCGATGGGTAGCAGGCGTGTGCAGTCGACCTCGTCATAGGGGCTGAAGTCGGCAGGAACGCCGGGCATCGACAGCCCGGCGCTGACGAAACTGTCACTGAAATCCACCAGATGCAGCAGGTGGGCCGAGGTTTCGGCCCAGTCCTCGTGCGGGTGGGCGGTGGCATAGGCCGTAATGAAATCCTCACCAGGGTCCTGCGGGTCGGCATAATGTTGCTTCAGCGCAGCGCCATAGTCGGCGCGCTCGTCGCCGAAGATCTCGCGGAAGGCGGGCGGGAAGGCCGGATCGGCTGAAAGGCGGTCGAAGAGGAAATGCGACAGCTCGTGCCTGAAATGGCCCACCATCGACCGATAGTGTTCGCCCAGGTCGCGCTGGCGCCGGAGCCGGATCAGCTCGTCCGCCTCGGTCACGTTGATGGTGATCTCTCCGGCGGCATGGCCCATGGTGATCTGCTGGCTGCGGCCCTCGGTCTGTTCTGACAGCATCAGGAACCGCGGCCGGCGCCCCGGATCGTCCTCGGTGAACCAGCCCCAGCGCGCCAGATTGGCCAGCACCCAACGCTTGGCGCGTTCGGCACGGGCCAGCAGCTGCAGGTTGTCGCCCACATGCAGCACCGGCACCACCTGGGACATGGCGCAGGACGAACAGAGCGCGCCATCGAGGGGCGCGGCCCAATTGCAGGCGATGCTGGCGCGATTGGCGCAGGCCGGGGCATTGGTTGCCATCCGCCTAGTCTGGGGGTCGAAGAACAGTTGCGTCCCGCAGGCGCAG
>JAYZBS010000029.1:0-2356 GCA_036338635.1 Pseudomonadota bacterium
GCTGAAGGTTATCGAGGCCACGCTGGCCGACCCGCAGCTGGCCGGATGGGAGGGCTTCGGCATCGTCGTCCAGGCCTATGGCCGCCGCGCCGGTGACGTGATCGAGGCGCTGTACCAGATGGCCGAAACCCACGACCGCCGTATCATGGTGCGTCTGGTCAAGGGGGCCTATTGGGACAGCGAAATCAAGCTGGCCCAGGTCGAGGGGCTGGATGACTTCCCCGTCTTCACCCGCAAGGAAGCCAGCGATGTCAGCTACATCGCCCTGGCCCGCCGCCTGCTGTCGCTGACCGACCGGATCTATCCGCAATTCGCCACCCACAACGCGCATTCCGTGGCCGCCGTGCTGGAAATGGCCCGCGACCTGCCGCACGAGGCCTTTGAATTCCAGCGTCTGCACGGCATGGGCGAGGCGCTGCATGACATCGTGCTGAAACGCGAAGGCACCCGCTGCCGGATCTACGCCCCCGTCGGCGCGCATCGCGACCTGCTGGCCTATCTGGTGCGCCGCCTGCTGGAAAACGGGGCGAATTCGTCTTTCGTCAACCAGATCGTCGACGAGGACGTCCCCCCCGAGGAGGTCGCCGCCTGCCCCTTCGCCGCGCTGGAACGGCCCCGCGATCAGCAGCTGACCCATGGCCCGGACCTGTTCCAGCCCGAGCGGCGCAATTCCCGCGGCTGGGATCTTCAGGATGTCACCACGCTGGCGCAGATCGACACCGACCGAGCGCCTGTGGGCGAGCTGACCGTCGCGCCGATCCTCGCCCAGGACCGGGCCGAGACGCGGACCAGCCATGACAACCTGAATCCGGCGACGGGTGCGAAGATCGGCACCACGCAGATGGCCTCGACCCGGGATGCCGAACGTGCGTTGGCCGCCGCCCGCCCCTGGGATGCGCCCGTCGCCACAAGGGCGGAGGTGCTGAACCGCGCCGCCGACCTCTACGAGGCGCATTATGGCGAGGCCTTCGCCCTTCTGGCAACCGAGGCCGGCAAGACCCTGGCCGACGCCGTCGCCGAATTGCGCGAAGCGGTGGACTTCCTGCGCTACTACGCCGCCCGCGCCGCGCAAGAAGACGCCCCCGCACGCGGCATCTTTACCTGCATCAGCCCCTGGAACTTCCCCCTGGCCATCTTCTCCGGCCAGATCGCCGCCGCCCTGTCGACCGGAAATGCCGTTCTGGCCAAGCCGGCGGAAACGACGCCCGCCATCGCCGCCTGGGCGGTGCGCCACCTGCTGGCCGCCGGCGTGCCCGCAACCGCGCTGCAACTGCTGCCGGGGGAAGGCCGGGTGATCGGCACGGCGCTGACCTCGGACCCGCGCGTGGCGGGGGTGGCCTTTACCGGATCCACCGCCACCGCGCGGCGCATCCAGGCGGCCATGGCCAGGGGCTGCGCCCCGGGCACGCCGCTGATCGCGGAAACCGGCGGGCTGAACGCCATGATCGTCGACAGCACTGCCCTGCCCGAACAGGCGATCCGCGACATCGTCGCCTCGGCCTTCCAGTCGGCGGGTCAGCGCTGTTCCGCGCTGCGCTGCCTGTACGTGCAGGAGGACATCGCCAAGCCCTTCCTGCGGCTGCTGACCGGGGCCATGGACGAACTGGCCCTGGGCAACCCCTGGGACATCGCGACGGACGTGGGCCCGATCATCACGGCCCAGGCGGCGGATGAGATCACCGCCCATGTCGAGGCCGCCGCAGCCGAGGGTCGCCTGATCCACCGCCTGACCGCCCCGCAGGACGGATCCTTCGTGGCCCCCGCGCTGATCCGCGTTTCAAGCATCAGTGATCTGGGCCAGGAGGTCTTCGGCCCCGTGCTGCATGTCGCCACCTATCGCGCGTCGGATCTGGACCGGGTGATCGCCGATGTGAACGCCACGGGCTATGGGCTGACCTTCGGGCTGCACAGCCGCATCGACGACCGGGTTCAGCAGGTGGCCGAGGCCGTGCATGCCGGCAACATCTATGCCAACCGCAACCAGATCGGTGCCATCGTCGGGTCCCAGCCCTTTGGCGGCGAAGGCCTGTCTGGCACCGGCCCCAAGGCGGGCGGCCCGACCTACCTGGCCCGCTTCACCCGCCGCGCTGCGCCCGAGGCGAAGTCCGAGGATGCGAAAGCCACGGATCTCGCCGCCCTGACCAAGGCGCTGCAGGCCCCGCGGAAAGCCCCCGTCACGCAGCACGTCCTGCCCGGCCCGACCGGAGAGCTGAACCGCCTGTCAATCCTGCCCCGTCCCCCGGTGCTTTGCGCCGGACCGGGAGAGGCCGCGCGCAAGGCGCAGATCGAACGTATCGAAGCCCTGGGCGGCATCGCCCTGCCCGTCTCTGCGCTGCCGGCGGACAGGCTGGCGGAT
>JAYZBS010000030.1:0-4872 GCA_036338635.1 Pseudomonadota bacterium
CAGCCGCGCCCCGAGGCACAGCCGGCAGAGTGACGCTCACCGCGATGCAATCAGCTCGAGCACGGTGCCGAGCGCAGCACCCATATGCGTGCGCATCAGCGCCGCGGCGCGGTCGGCGTCGCGGGCGGTGACTGCCTCCAGGATGGCGCGGTGTTCGGCGCGCGACGTGTCGATCCGTTCGGTCCGTTGGGTGAACTGGGCGTTGCGCCAGGGCAGGCTGCGGCGGTTCAGATCCTCGAGCAGACCGGCCAGCACCTGGTTCTGCGCCCCCTGCCGCAGCGCGTCGTGGAAACGGATGTTTACATCGGCATAGTCGGCCCCCGGCCCGTCGCCGTCCAGGATGCGCGCCAGAAGCGCGATTTCGGCTGCGCTCATGCGCCGCGCCGCCATTCCGGCGCAGAGCGCCTCCAGCTCTCCGAGCGCCTCGAACAGGTGGCGCAGCGCATCGGTTGACATGCGGCGCACGACGAAGGCGCGGCGCGGACCGCGTTCCACCAGCCCTTCTCCGGCCAGCTTCTGCAGTGCCTCGCGAACAGGGGTGCGCGACAGGCCGAACTGCGCGGCCAGCGCGGTTTCCCCCAAGGGAGCGCCGGGGGGCAACTGACCGTGGACGATTCCGGCGGCTAGGGCGGTGTGCACCTGTTCGGCGGAACGGGGGGCGGTCATGGCAAACATCCGTTCGTTGTATTCTTGTTGATGCCACATGTATACATATCGCACAATCAGCGCCAAGTGATTCACGGCAAGGGGGACGCCATGACCGCATTCGATTTTCTGTCGGGCCGTCGGCCCTCGTCCTTGGCGGGGCGGGCAATGGTGGCGACGTCGCATCCGCTGGCGACGGCGACGGCATTGGCGGTTCTGGCCGAGGGTGGAAACGCCGTGGACGCCGCCATTGCGGCCAGCGCGGTGCAGGCTGTGGTCGATCCGCTGATGACAGGCATCGGTGGCGACTGCTTTGCTCTCTATGCGCCCGCAGGGGGCGGTGTGCGGGCGCTGAACGGGTCAGGGCGCGCACCGGCCGCGGCCACTGTCGAGGCGCTTCAGGCCGCCGGCCTGACGACCGAGATCCCGCAGACCAGCCCGCATGCCGTGACGATCCCGGGTGCGGTCTCGGCCTGGTGCAGGCTGCACGCCGATCTGGGAACGCTGCCGCTGGAGCGGCTGTTCCGCGACGCCATCAGCTATGCCCGCGACGGCTATCCGGTGATGCCGCGCGTGGCGCAGGACTGGGCCGACGCCGCGTCGATGATCGGCGCCGATCCCGATGCCGCGGCCGTGTTCCTGCCGGACGGAACGCCGCCCATGGCCGGTCAACGTCACGCACAGCCCAAACTGGCCGACCGGCTGGCCGAGATCGCCGCAGAGGGTCCCAAGGCATTCTACCAGGGCCCCACGGCGAACAGCATGGTCGCCTATCTGCGCGGGCTGGGCGGTCTGCATACGACCGAAGACTTTGCCGAGGCGATCGACGGGGCCGAATGGGTCGCGCCGATCAGCACAAGCTATCGCGGGTTCGACATCCACGAATGCCCACCGAACGGGCAGGGGCTTGCGGCGCTGCTGATCCTGAAGATCATCGAGGGCTTCGACATGGCCGCGCTGTCCACAGCCGACCGCGTGCACGTGCAGGCCGAGGCGACGAAGCTGGCCTATCACCACCGCGACGCGCTGCTGGGCGATCCCGACCATTGCCGAGACCTGGACCGGACGCTGCTGTCGGATCGGGCCGTCGCGGCGCTGCGCGCCCGCATCGACATGGCCCGCGCGATGCCGCCCGCGCTGTGGGACGAACCCGAGCACCGTGACACCATCTATCTTTGCGTCGTGGACGCGCAGGGGAACGCGATCTCGTTCATCAACTCGATCTTCCACGGGTTCGGGTCGGGCAGGCTGGACCCCGCGACTGGCGTCCTTTTCCAAAGCCGCGGGGCGTCCTTCCGGCTGATCCCTGGGCACCCCAATGCGATCGGGCCGCGCAAGCGGCCGATGCACACGATCATTCCGGGCATGGTGACGCAGGCCGGACGCACCGTCATGCCCTTCGGCGTGATGGGTGGTCAGTATCAGGCGGCGGGTCATGCGGCCTTCCTTTCGGCGGTGATCGACCGGGGGCTGGGCCTGCAGCAGGCCATGGACGAGCCGCGCACCTTCGCCACCGACGGCGTCCTGCAGGTCGAACCGACGCTGCCCGAGGAAATCTGCGCCGACCTTGCGGCGCGCGGCCACCAGATCAAGCGGCTGACCGGCCCTATGGGCGGCGCCCAGGCGATCCGCATCGACGCGGCGACCGGATTGCTTGAGGGCGGGTCGGACAGCCGCAAGGACGGCATGGCCCTTGGTTTCTGAAGGAGCAGACGGATGAGTTTCCTCAAGCGGATCGGGATCGACACCTATATGCTGATGCTGCTGGGCACGGTGCTTCTGGGCCTGGTCCTGCCGGCGCGCGGCATAGCGGCCGAGGCACTGGGGCAAGTAACCTATGCCGCGGTGGCGCTGCTGTTCTTCCTCTATGGCGCCAAGCTGGACCCGGCCTCCGTCAAGGCGGGCATGCTGAACTGGCGCCTGCAGGGGCTGACCTTCGCCTCGACCTATCTGCTGTTCCCGGTTCTGGCCATCGGTTTCGCGGCGGTGTTCGGGGGGCTGCTGGGGCCGCAGGTGACGCTGGGGCTCTTGTTCCTGGGTGTCCTTCCTTCGACGATCCAGAGCTCGATCGCCTTCGTGTCGATCGCCGGCGGAAACGTCCCGGCGGCGATCTGCGCGGCCTCGCTGTCGAACCTCGTGGGCGTGGTGCTGACCCCCATGCTGGTGGCGCTGCTGCTGCAGGCGGGAGACGGCGGTGTCGATCTGGACGCGGTGATCCGCGTGGGGACGCAGATCCTGCTGCCTTTCGTGATCGGCCAGATCCTGCGACCCTGGATTGGCGGTTTCGTGAAACGGCACCGCACGCTGACCCTGGTCGTGGACCGGGGCGCAATCCTGCTGATCGTCTATTCCGCCTTCAGCGCTGGCACGGTGTCGGGTCTGTGGTCGCAGATCCCGCCTGCCAGCCTGGTCGCGCTGATCGCGGTCGCGCTGATCATGCTGGCGGTGGTCTTCGGCGCCATTTCCCTGATCGGCCGCCTGTCGCGGATGCCGGCCGAGGACCGGACCGTCCTGTTCTTCTGCGGCTCGACCAAGAGCTTGGCGTCAGGCCTGCCCATCGCCTCGGCGCTGTTTCCGGCGGCGACGGTGGGGGCCACGGTGCTGCCGGTGCTGATCTTTCACATGGCGCAGCTGCTGATCTGCGCAATGATCGCCCAGCACAGCGCCCGGCGCGCTGAGGGTCAGGCGCTGGTATCATGAACGGGGGCGGATGGAACCGCCCACCTTCGCGGCACGTTGCCTCGGGTACCCAGCAAGCGGACCATGGAGCAGCCGATGGCGCAAAGCCCCGCAGCCAGGATTGCCGTCAACGGCGTCACCTATGAATTCGACGGCGATGTCCGGCGCAGCCTTCTGGACTTTCTGCGCCGCGACCTTGGCCTGACCGGCACCAAGAAGGGCTGCGATCACGGCCAGTGTGGCGCCTGCACCGTGATGGTGAATGGCCGGCGGATCAACTCTTGCCTCAGTCTTGCCGTGATGCATGACGGAGACGAGGTCACGACCATCGAAGGCTTGGGCATGCCCGACAGCCTGTCGGCGCTGCAAAAGGCCTTCGTGTCGCATGACGGCTTCCAATGCGGCTATTGCACACCCGGCCAGATCTGTTCCGCTGCCGCCATGATCGAGGAGATCCGCGAGGGCTGGCCCAGCTTTGCCTCGGAAGATGTCGCAGGCCGGGTGCATCTGGACGATGAGGAGATCCGCGAAAGGATGAGCGGCAACCTCTGCCGCTGCGGCGCCTATGCCAACATCCTGACCGCGATCAAGGAAGTCATGGAAAGCGGGGCCAAGCCATGAAGGCGTTCGATTATGCCCGCGCCGCCGATCTGTCGGATGCCATAGGTGCATCGGGCTGTCTTATTGCCGGCGGGACAAACCTGCTGGACCTGATGAAGCTGGAGGTCGAGACGCCCTCGGCGCTGGTGGACATCACGCGGATCGGCCTGAACGAGATCGCACCCGAGGGCGACGGCTTGCGCATCGGAGCGTTGGTCACAAATGCGGTCTGCGCCGCCGATCCTGCCGTGCGGCGCGGGTGGCCGCTGCTGTCGCGGGCGATCCTAGCGGGAGCCAGTCCGCAATTGCGCAACAAGGCCACGACGGCCGGGAACCTCTGTCAGCGCACAAGGTGCAGCTATTTCATGGACAACCGATCTGCCTGCAACAAGCGGCAGCCGGGGTCCGGATGTGCGGCCATCGGCGGGATCAACCGCAATCATGCGATCCTGGGCACATCGGATGCTTGCATCGCCACCTATCCCGGCGATATGGCCGTGGCGCTGGCCGCCCTCGACGCACAGGTGGAAACCGAAGGTCTGGGCGGCACCCGCCGCGTTCCGGTAAGCGATTTCCATCGCCTGCCCGGCGAAGATCCCTCTCGCGACAACGTGCTGGAGGCCGGAGAGGTCATCACCGCTGTCCTGCTGCCGGCGCCGGTCGAGGCGCGGCAGATCTATCGCAAGGTCCGGGATAGGGCGTCCTATGCTTTCGCGCTGGTCTCGGTGGCGGCGGTCCTGCGCATGCAGGACGGCGCCATTGCGCAAGCGAAGCTGGCCTTCGGCGGCGTTGCGCACAAGCCCTGGACCGACCCGCGCCTCGATAGCCTGCTGGTGGGCGAAAGGCCCTCGAAGGCGCTGTTCGACAAGGCCGCCGACCTGCTGCTGGAAGGCGCAGAGGGTCAGGGCGGCAACGACTTCAAGATCCCGCTGGCGCGCCGCACTCTGG
>JAYZBS010000031.1:0-32522 GCA_036338635.1 Pseudomonadota bacterium
CAATCTCAAACCGGCAGACTCTCGTTATGATCGAGGGACCAACGGGGGGCAGGTCAAGCGCAGTAATCAGGTCTCGACAGCGGAACCAGTCAGGTTCACGTGCGACAACTCCTAAGAGAGAGAAACCTTCGGCTCGATAGAACTTTTCTCCCCAAATGCGGCGATCGTTGAACGGTCCTTCTGTATGAGAGCCCGCATTGTCAAAGCTGACAATCAACGTCGACCCGCCGGGGTGATAAGTCAGGCGGTGGTCCTTCAGGAAAAGGTTGAACCCCTCATTCCGGCTGTATCTGGGTGAAGTCGTGCCCTGGCGCCCAAGCAACTGTCTGAACATGCGTCACACGGGCGCAACGGCAAATGCCGCCATGGCCTTGCCGTTGCTTTCATAGGTCAGGAAGGTCTGTGCCGTGTCCAGCGCCTCGCGGATGGTGACGTCCATGTCCAGATAGCGATAGGTGCCCAGGCGGCCCACGAAGGTCACGCCGGGGGTGGCGCGGGCAAGCTCGACATATTGCTCGAGCAGCGCCTTTTCCTCGACCAGGCGGATCGGGTAATAGGGCGTGTCGCCCGGCTCGGCCTCGCGCGAGAATTCGCGGTAGCAGACCGTCCCCTCGTGGCTTTCCCAGGGGCTAAAGTGCTTGTGCTCGGTGATGCGGGTATATGGAACGTCGCGGTCGCCATAGTTCATCACCGCGCAGCCCTGGTAATCGCCCCGGTCGTCGAAGCGTTCGAAGTCCAGCGTCCGATACCCCAGCCGCCCCAGGCGATAGTCGAAATACCCGTCCAGCGGCCCCGACCAGAAGACGTGGTCCGCCTCGGTCGCCATGTCGGGATGGTATTCGGTGTCCAGCTGGACCGTGATGCGCGGGTGGTCCAGGATCGCCGCGATCATCGCGGTATAGCCGTCGCGCGGCATCCCCTGGAAGCGGTGGAAGAAGTAGTTGTCGTCATAGTTGAACCGCACCGGCAGCCGCTTGAGGATCGAGGCCGGAAGCTCGGTCGGCGAACAGCCCCACTGCTTTTCCGTATAGCCCTTGAAGAACGCCTGGTAGAGTTCAGGACCGACAAAGCGCAGGGCCTGCTCCTCGAAGGTCTGGGGGTCGTCGATGCTGGTGTCGGCCTTGTCCTCGATGAAGGCGCGGGCCTCGTCCGGGCGCAGGGTGGTGCCGAAGAACTGGTTGATCGTCAGGAGGTTGATCGGCAGCGAATAGACCCGGCCCTGCGCGGTCGTCTTGACGCGATTCTGGAAAGGCAGGAATTCGGCGAAGCGGTTGACATAGTCCCACACGCTTTCGTCGTCGGTGTGGAAGATGTGCGGACCATAGACATGCATCATGACGCCGGTGTCGCCGTCCCGCGTGGTGTGACAGTTGCCTGCGATGTGCGGGCGGCTGTCGATGATGCGGCAGTCGTGGCCCGCCTCGGCCAGTTCGCGGCCGATGACCGCGCCAGAAAGACCTGCGCCCACCAGAAGTATCTTCATCGTCCCGATCCTGCTCTGCCCGTGCGAGGCGCCTTAGTGGTTGGGCAGGCTATACAAACAGAATGCGGTCGCTCCAACCGGGTTTTTGCCCGGAGGGCGGGGGTGCAGGCGGACGCCGGCCGATTTGCGGCATGGCGGCCCGCCGCCACGCAGCGGCTGTCGGGCCCGCAGCCGCCGTACCAAGGTGCGGCGAACGGACGGGCGGGCCCGGCAGCGGTGTCAGAGGAAGAAGTCCTGTTCCAGCAGCACCATCCGACCATTCAGCTGGATGGCGAAGTCGGCCATCCTGTCGCCGTCTACGTCGCCCAGCACGATCGTGGCAGCACCCGACTGGATCGCCCGCAGGTCGCCTGCGTTGCCTGTGAAACCGCGGCTGCCGATGAAGTCGAAGCGCTGGTTGCCGCCGGCGGTCAGGTCCGCATCGATGCCCGAAAGGTCAAGGTGATCACCCTGTCCCCGCCTGAAGTCTGTCACGACGTCCCGCTGGCCGAAGGGAACCCGCGAATCGGACAGGAACGAGAAGACGAACGTGTCGGCCCCGTCACCCCCGGTCAGCGTGTCCGACCCGAGGTTGCCGATCAGGCGGTCGGCGCCGCGGTCGCCGAACAGCCGGTCATTGCCCGCCCCGCCCAGAAGGCGGTCATTGCCGGCGCCGCCCTGCAGCGTGTCGGCCCCGGCCGCCCCGTTCAGGAGGTTGCCGGCTGCGTTCCCGACAATGCGGTTCGACTGACCGTTTCCTGTACCCGTCAGCCCTGCGTTGCCTGCCAAGATCAGCGTCTCCACATGGTTGGTCAGCGTGTGGGACACGGTGGATCTGACCGTATCGAAGCCGCCGCCAGGCGCTTCGTTAATGCGATCGAAGCGGTTATCGACGAAATAGAGATCATCGCCGAAGCCGCCCTCCATCCGGTCGGCGCCCAGCCCGCCGTTCAGGGTGTCAAAGCCATTGCCGCCGACCAGCACGTCGTTACCGACATTGCCCAGCAGGCGGTCGTTGCCGGTGCCACCCAAAAGCGTATCATTGCCGCCGTTGCCGATCAGCGTGTCGTTGCCTGCGCCGCCGTTCAGGCGGTTGGCATTGCCGTTGCCCGCCAGCCTGTTGGCCAACCCGTTGCCGGTGCCATTCAGGGCCGCTCCGCCCAGAAGCTGCAAGCCTTCAACATGCGCACCCAATGTGACGCTGCGACCGGCAAGGATCGTGTCGAAGCCGCCGTTCGCGAACTCGACCACGCGGTCGGCGGCGTCGGTGAAATAGCTGTCGTTGCCGGCGCCGCCCGCCACGGTGTCGACCCCGGCCGCGCCGATCAGCGTGTCGTTGCCGGCACCACCCAGCAGGTAGTCGTTGCCGGCAAACCCGCGCAGCACGTCGTTCCCGCCCCGCCCGTCAAGCCGGTCGGCAAAGGCAGTGCCGTTCATGACGTCGCCGCCATTGGTGCCGCGCACGAAGCTGTCGATGATGGTGGCCGTTCCGGTCACCGAGGACCCGGTCGAGGCCGAAATCACCGACGGGAACGGCGCATCGAGGCGCAGGAAGAACTGTTCGTTCGTTTCGGGTGCCAGTGAATCGAGGATCGGAACCAGAACCTCGGCCCTGGTCTGCCCGGCCGCGAAGGTCAACGTTCCGTTGCGGGCCTGATAGTCCTGCCCGGCCCGCGCCGTGCCATCTTGCGTACGATAGGTGAAGCTGACGGGCACATCGTGGGGGCGCGACATCTCGACCGTGAAGACGGCGAAGACCTGGCCGCCGGTTTCGCGGACGACCGGGTCGGACACCGCCAGCGTGCGGTTGTTCGACGGCCCGTCGTTATCCAGCGCCCAGACCGTGCTGCGCAAGGTCCCCACACCGTTCTCGAAGCTGGCGTTGACTGGGTTGGTGACCTCGACGAAGAAGCTTTCGTCCAGCTCGTCGGTGCGTTCGGACCTGACGTAGAGATAGACGGTGGCAGAGGTTTCTCCGGCGGCGAAGGTGACGGTACCACTGGTCGGGGTCGAGCTGTATGCGGCCAGATCCTCGGTCGGAGAGCCGGTGCCGGAATAGACCTGGTAGTCCATCGTTACCGCATCGGTCGCCGGACGCGACAGGCGCAGGGTGACGGCGACCCGGTCACCCTCCTCGGCGCGGCCGCCTTCGATCGACACGACCGGCAGGTTGCCGTCGTCGTCGGCGATGGTGGCCATTCCGGTCGCCCCCGTCACACCATGGGCGCCGGCCACCGAGAGATAGAAGTTCTCGGCCGTTTCCGGCAGCGCGTTGTTGATCAGGTCGACGGCAACGGTGGCCTGGGTCTGGCCCGCAGCGAAGGTCACGGTGCCGCTTCGACCGACAAAGTCGGACCCCGCCTGCGCCGCGCCGCCACCGGTCTGGAAGCTGAAGCTGCGCGTCTCGTCGAAGGGCTGGGACAGGGTGACGGTAAACTGCGCCTGGCCGCCGGCCTCTTCCAGCACGACCGGATTGCTGACCGAGATCGCGCGGTTGTTGCCCGGCCCGTCATTGTCCAGGATCCAGACCGTCGCCTGGGGCGCGATGTCATTGCCGCCAAAGCCTGCGCCCTGCGGGTTCTCCAGCTCTACAAACAGGTATTCGTCCCGCTCGTCCTCGCTCTCGCTGCGCGCATAGAGGTAGATCACCTGCGTCATCTCTCCGGCGGCGAAGGTGACCGTGCCGGTCAGGGGCGAGTTGCTGTAGGCCACGACATCGACATTCCGGTCGGCGCTGCCCGACCTGACGATATAGTCCACCGTCACGGCATCCGCCGCGGGCTTGGACAGGCGCACCACGACCGGAACGTATGCCCCTTCGGGCGTCAGCGCCCCCTCGAGCGTCAGTTGCGGCGGCGCGTCGTCGTCCAGGATCGTGGCTTGGCCCGATGCCGCGCCCACGCCATGCGCCGCCGCCACGTTCAGGAAGAACGTTTCGGCGGTCTCGGCCAGGCTGTTGTTGATCAGGGGAACACTGACCCTCGCCTCGGTCTGGCCCGCCAGGAAGGTCACGTTGCCGCTGCGTGCCTGATAATCTGATCCTGCGGCCGCCGTCCCGTTGGCTGTGGTGTAGGAGAAGCTGCGGTCCTCGGCAAAGGCCTCGGACAGGCTGATCGTGAAGACGGCCGTTCCGCCCGCCGCCTCCGAAACGATCGGGCTTCCGACCGCCAGCGCCCGGTTGTTGCCGGCCCCGTCATTGTCCAGAACCCAGATGGTCGTCGCAAGGCTGTGCAGGTTCTGTTCGAACACGGCGCCGACGGGATCGGTGAACAGGACCTCCAGATGTTCGTCCAGCTCGTCCTCGCGCTCGCTCCGGGCATAGAACTGGATCGTCTTCGTGGTCTCGCCAGCCAGGAACGTCACCTGCCCCGACATCGGCGAATTGCTGTAGGCCACCAGGTCGTCATAGATGAAGCCGTCTTCGGATCGTGCCAGGTAGTCCACCGTCACGGCATCGGCCGGAGGTTCCGAAAGGCGCAACGTGACGGTGAAATAACTTCCTTCGGCGCCGCGCATCTCTGATCCGCTGCCAATCGAATCGATATAGAGAACTGGAAGTTCAACAGGCATCTTCTAACCTTTCCCGTGCAAGGGCGATGAAACTCGTGACGGAAGACACGCTACACGCAAAATCGATTCTCACAGCTATGTGAAATTGATATATGACAATTCGTTCGTCGGGCCGGTAGGGCAGGCGCAGGCGATGCCAGCGCTGCGCCAAGCCGGCGGGCGCTTCCCCGCGGCTCCGATCCTCAGGCTGCCGATTTTGTGCCCTTGTCGTCGCAAGGGCGAAGACCACCCGCGGCCTAGTGGCGGTCAGCGGGCCCGCGCGTCCCGCTCGGCCATGCGGACGGTCGCGGGACGCTCGCGGCAGCGGTGGACCCAATCGCGAATCGCCTGGTCGTCGGGCAGCAGGTCGGGAAGCCAGATGAACGGGCTACTGCACAGAAGATCCGCTGCGGAATACCGATCGCCCAGAAGGAACGCGCGGTCCTGCAGCGCCCCCGACAGCCGGTCCGTCACCGCCGGAAGGCTGCCCAGGCTGCCCTGCAGAACCGGGTGGTCCAGCTGCGCCCAGTGCAGCAGGATCACGGGCTCCATTACGCCCTGGTAATAGAACAGCCAGGACAGATAATCGCCCCGGCCGGGTTCGCCGGGCAGGGGTGCCATCCGGGCCTTCGGAAACATGTCGGTCAGGTAGACGGTGATGGCGCCGCGCTCTCGGATGCTGTCGTCGCCGTTAATCAGGAAGGGGACCTTCTTTTCAGGGTGCGGGTTGCGCGCGTCCGGACCGCCGGAACCGTCCTGCCGGCGGATCGTCACCTCGACGATATCCACATCGGCGTCCAGTTCGTCGATCAGAGCGACCATCGAGGACGAGCGGGAGTTCGGGGAATGAAACAACGTGGGCATGGGAACCTCGGGTTGTGGCATGGCGCCATCATAGCAGAATTTCGCATGACCGGGGGGCGAAGACTGGGCGATGACTTGCGCCGGGGCAGGGACCTTCCTGAGGCTCGCCGGCCACGCGCCCTTTGCATGGCGCCTATGCAGCCGGCCGACCTTGATCGCTGCAGCCAGGTTAATTAGCTTGCTAACTAACTTGGAGGGGTGGTCCGATGGCGGGACATGATCAGTTTCTGGACGTGCTGCTGCACCTGATGCGCGATCTACGGCGCAGCTATGACCGGCAGGCGCAGGCCGTCGGCCTGACGCTGTCGCGGGCGCGGGCGCTGACGATGCTTGCCCGCCACGAGGGCGCCACCCAGGCCGAGCTTGCCGCGCTGCTGGACATCGAGCCGCCGACGCTGAAGCGCCAGATCGACGCCCTCGTGGCCGACGGCTTCGTCGAACGCCGCCCGCTGGAGTGCGACGCCCGCAAGTCGGCGCTGTTCCTGACTGCGCGCGGCCACGACAACGCCATCGTGGAATTCACGCATCGGCTGCGGCGCGAGCTGCTGGAGGATATCCCGGACGGCGACCTGCGGGCCGCCGCCGCCGTGCTGGACCGGCTGGCGCGGAACGTCAGCCGACTGGACCGGACATGAGCGCGCCAGCCGCCCCGGCCCCGCTGCCGCCGCTTCCCCCGCTGCAGGCGGCCGCCTACATGCTGGCGGCGGCGGTCATCGGGATGTCGCAGGGCCTGCAGCAGGGGCTTGTCTCGACCAACCTGCCGCAGATCGCGGGGGACCTGGGCGTCACGACCACTTCGGCCGCTTGGCTTCTGGCGGCCTACACCATCCCGCGCGCCGCGCTGCCTGTCATGCTGATCAAGATCCGCACGCAGTTCGGGCTGCGCCGCTTCGCCGAACTGGGGATCGTCGTCTACGCGCTGGTGGCCTTCGCATCGATCTGGGCCACGGACTTCCGCTCGGCCCTGGTCCTGCAGGGGCTGTCGGGGATGGCCGCCGCGCCGCTGTCGACGCTGGCGTTCCTCTACATGCTCGAGCCGCTGTCGCCGCAATGGAAAATGCGGCTGGGGCTGCCGATGACGATGGTGGTCCTGATGTCGGGGCCGTCCATCGCGCGCGTCGTCGCGCCGGCGCTGCTGGGCGACGGGGGGCTGATCTGGGTCCACCTGACCGGACTGGGCATGGCGCTGGTGTCGCTGATGCTGGTCTTCTGGTTGCCGCTGCGCCCGATCCCGCGGCAGAAGGTCATCCAGGCGACGGACTTCGTCAGCTTCCTGCTGATCGCGTTCGGCTTCGGGGGCATGATCATCGCCTTCATCATGGGGCCAATCTACAACTGGACCGGTGTCGCCTGGGTCGGCTGGCTGCTGGCGGCCTCGGCCGCGGCGCTGACGATGGCCGTCATGGTCGAGCTGAACCGGACCGCGCCGCTGCTGGACATCCGCTGGCTGGCCAGCCCGGCGATCCTGCACCTGACCGCGACACTGTTCCTGTTCCGGCTGATCCTGTCGGAACAGGCGGCGGGCGCGCCGCGCATGTTCCAGGTGCTGGGCGTCGCTCCGCAGCAGATGACGGACCTTTTCGCGGTCATCGCCCTGGCCAGCCTGCTGGGCGGGCTGGCCTGCGTCGCCTGGATCAGGCCGGAACGCGTCCCGGCCTTCCACCTGGCCGCGCTGCTGCTGATCGCCCTGGGTGCGGTGATGGATGCGGGGTCGAGTATCGACACCCGGCCCGAGCAGCTGATCGTCAGCCAGGCGCTGATCGGCTTTGCGGGCATGCTGTTCATGCCGCCCGCGATGATGGCCGGGCTGATGGCGGCGCTGGCCAAGGGGCCGCAATACCTGCTGTCCTTTGTCATCGTCTTCATCTCGACCCAGAGCATCGGCGCCGTCCTGGGGTCAGCACTCTTCACGACCTTCACCACCCACCGCGAGGCGCTGCACCTGCAGATCCTGACCGAGCAGCTGACACCGACCGACCCGATGACGGTCCAGGCGCTGGCTGCCCGCGCGGCAGCGACGGCCGCCCAGCTTCCGGACGCCGCCCTGCGCCGCGCCGAGGCCGCGTCGCAACTGATCGGCCGGGCGACGGCGCAGGCTTGGGTCGATGCCTATGGCGACGCCTATGCGCTGACCGCAATTGCGGCGCTGATCGCCGCCGCCGCGCTGCTGCTGCACCTGCTGCGCAACTTCCTGGCCCGACCGGCCCCCAACACCAAGCGTGAGACGACGCCATGAAGAAAGAAAACCTGTTGCCGACTGCAATCGCGCTTGTCCTTGGCCTGGCCGGCGTCCTGCTGCTGCTGTTCGCCTGGCACCTGCCACCCTTCGCCCCGGCCGCGCCGGTGACCGAGAACGCCTATCTGCGCGGCAAGGTGACCCAGATTGCGCCTCAGGTGTCGGGATATGTGGCCGCGGTCGAGGTGCAGGACTTCCAGGTCGTGCATGCCGGCGACGTCATCGCCCGGATTGACGATCGCATCCCCCGGCAGAAGCTGGCGCAGGCCGAGGCGCAGCTGCAGGCCGCCCGTGCCGCGCTGGAGGTGGCCCAGCAGGGCGTCCTGTCGGCCGAGGCCGTGGCGCGGGCCGACCAGGCGGCGCTGGACGCGGCCGCCTCGGCGTTCGAGACCGCCCAGTCCGAGGCCGCGCGATCCGGCCAGCTGCTGGACCGGGGGGTGACGTCGCAATCAGCAACCGACCAGGCGCGGCTTGCGCTGCAGCAGGCCGACGCCGCGCAGACCCAGGCTGGCGCCCAGCTGGACGTCCAGCAAGAGGCCATCCGATCGGCCCGCGTTGCGCTGGATGCCCGCCGCGCCGACATCGCCAGCGCCGAGGCCGCGGTCGAGCTGGCGCGAATCGACCTGTCCAACACCCTGATCCATGCGCCAGCAGGCGGCCAGCTGGGGCAGGTGTCGGTGCATGTCGGCCAATACGTCACCCCCGGCACCGCGCTGGTGTCGCATGTCGGCACGGACCTGTGGGTGATCGCCAACTTCCGCGAGACCAACCTGGCGGGCCTGCAGATGGGCGAGCCGGTGACCTTCACGGTGGATGCGCTGCAGGACCGCCGGTTCGACGGCCATGTCGAGGCGTTCTCTCCGGCGACCGCGTCCGAGTTCAGCCTGCTGGCAGGGGCCAATACCAGCGGCAACTTCACCAAGATCGCACAGCGCCTGCCGGTGCGGATCTCGATCGACGACGATCAGGAAGGGACCGATCAGCTGCGGCCCGGTATGTCAGTCGTCGTCAGGGCCGCAGGCTCGGACGCGGCTCAGGCGGCCATCAGCAGCACACCATAGGCCGCCGCCGCGCCGACGAAGGGCCAGAGCCGGCTTTCCCGCTCTTCCGGCAGCTCTTCCTTGAGGACGTTGAGGACGACGCCGCCGGCGATAAAAGCGAACAGCATCGCGACCCAGGTTTCGGGTACATCGACGGCCCGGCCCAGCACCCATCCCGCCAGCACCGCCCCGGCGATGATCCAGCGCGCGATGCGGTCATAGCGGATCTGGTGATCCTGTCGCAGGCCGAAGTCGTTGGTGACGAAATGCAGCGCCATCGCGATGCCATAGATGGTCAGGGACTGCAGCCCCGGCTCTTCCCGGTGCAGCAGAAGATAACCGATGATGACGTTATAGACCGCGAACGAGCCGATATGCAGCCAGAATGCCCCGGCATGGGGCATTCCGCCCCGACCCGCGGCCGCCATTTGCTTGCGGGACACCCGGATGGCGCGTTCCAGCCCATAGAAGACCACAAGCCCCGCCAGCGAGAGCGAATAGACCAGCGCCTCGGCCGTGGCATCGGTGGTGTTCAGCGCTTCTGCAAAGGTTTGCTGATGGGTCGCAAGCTCTGGCAGGACGTGAAGAAAGATATAGGCGACGGCCACGCCACCGGCGGCCGACAGCCAGCGGCTGCGCGGCGCCTGGTCCAGGAACCGCATCCAGCCGATGCCCAGGTGCACCAGCGCGAACAGGCAGGCGAACAGAAGGCTTGCAGGAATCATGCGGGCGTCAGGTCGCGCCTTAGAAGATCAGCGCCAGCAGGCCGATGACGACCAGCAGGCCGATGATGAAGATGATTCCGACGGCGCCACCAAGAAATTTCAGCATTGAATGCTCCTTTTGATCCAGCTTCCAGCCCAACACCCGGCTGGCATGACGGTTCCTGCCGCCAGGACGCCCTGGCCGCGCCGACAGACCTCTGCTGCAATGCGGCGATAGCACGCAGCCTTGCAGGCCGGCGCGGCATCTCCTCCGCAAAACGCCTGCATCTGCTACATCTGACACGGGAAAGTCGCTAGTAAGTCGCTGCCCTGCGACGACGCGGCGCTTGTCTTCGGGCGATGCTGCTGCCTAACTTGTGGCCACGAGGGAGATGTCCGGGTCGTCATGCCGTCAGGTTGCGGCGGCTCTGCCAGAACCGGCCGCGACCGACAGGCGCGGCCTGCCGCGAAAGGTCCGAGATGTTCGATACCGCCGATGCCGTCCTGCTGGCCCGCATCCAGTTCGCCTTCACCGTCAGCTTCCACTTCCTGTTTCCGGCCTTCACGATCGGGCTTGCCAGCTTCCTGGCCGTGCTGAACGGGCTATGGTTGTGGACGAAGGACAGCAAGTACCTGGACCTGTTTCGGTATTGGGTGAAGATCTTCGCCCTGGCCTTCGCCATGGGCGTCGTATCCGGCATCGTCATGTCCTATCAGTTCGGCACCAACTGGTCGGTCTTTTCGGATCGGGCGGGGCCGGTGATCGGCGCGCCCATGGCCTATGAGGTGCTGTCGGCCTTCTTCCTCGAGGCAGGGTTCCTGGGCATCATGCTTTTTGGGCGCGACCGGGTCGGCCCCGCGCTGCACATGGCGGCCTGCATGGCGGTGGCGCTGGGGACCGCCTTCTCGGCCTTCTGGATTCTCAGCGTGAACAGCTGGATGCACACGCCCGCCGGGTTCGAGATCGACGCCGAGACGGGACAGTTCCTGCCCACGAACTTCTGGGAAGTGATCTTCAACCCCTCCTTCCCCTACCGGCTGATGCACACCGTCACCGCGGCCTATCTGACCACGGCCTTCATCGTCGGCGGCGTCGCGGCCCTGCACCTGCTGCGGCACCGCCACCGCCGCGACCGGGTCAGCCCGGCCACGCGGACGATGTTTTCGATGGCCATGTGGATGGCCACGATTTTTGCCCCGGTGCAGATCTTTTTGGGCGACCTGCACGGGCTGAACACGCTGGAGCATCAGCCTGCCAAGGTCATGGCGATGGAAGGGCATTTCGAAAGCCACCCGGACGGCGCGCCGCTTTACCTGTTCGGGCTGCCGAACCAGGACGAGCAGCGGCTGGATTACGCCGTGGGCATTCCCAAGCTGTCGTCGCTGATCCTCAAGCACGACCTGAACGCGCCGCTGGCCGGTCTGGACACCATCCCGCGCGAGGATCAGCCGCCCGTCTCCATCGTCTTCTGGTCGTTCCGCGTCATGGTGGCCTTGGGCTTTGCGATGCTGGGCATCGGTCTCTGGTCGCTCTGGGCGCGGGTGCGGGGGCGGCTGGACGACAGCCCGATGCTGCACCGCGCCGCGCTGGTCATGGCGCCGTCGGGGTTGATCGCGGTGCTGGCCGGCTGGATCACGACTGAGGTCGGCCGTCAGCCCTTCACCGTCTATGGCTTCTTGCGCACCGCCGACAGCGCCGCGCCGCTGGATGCGGCGGCGGTGGGCAGCAGCTTGATCGCCTTCATCATCGTCTATTTCGCCGTCTTCGGCGCTGGCACCTATTATATCCTGCGGCTGATGAACCGCGCGCCGTCCAGCGCCGAGCCCCGGTTCAAGGACGTCACCGACAGTCCGATCCGCACCGCGGGCATCACGCCCGCCCCGCAGCAGGCTGCCCGCCACGAACGCGCCCATCCCGGAGAGTGACCATGCCCCTGACAGAAGGCATTTCCTTCGACCTGACCGTGATCTGGGCCTTCCTGATCGCCTTCGCGGTGCTGGTCTATGTGATCCTGGACGGGTTCGACCTGGGGCTTGGCATGCTGTTCGCCGCCGAGCCCGAGACCGAAGACCGCGACGTCATGATGAACTCGGTCGCGCCGGTCTGGGACGGAAACGAGACCTGGCTGATCCTGGGCGGCGGGGGGCTGTTCGCGGCGTTCCCGCTGGCCTATTCGCTGATCCTGCCCGCGCTCTATGCGCCGATCATCGCCATGCTGCTGGCGCTGATCTTCCGCGGCGTCGCGTTCGAGTTCCGCTGGCGTACGACCCGCTGGCGCCCGGTGTGGGATCTGGCCTTCATCGGCGGGTCGGCACTGGCGGCGCTGTCGCAGGGGATCGCGCTTGGAGGGCTGCTGCAGGGCATCGTCATCGACAAGGCAGCGCGCGAATACGCCGGAGGTTGGTGGGACTGGCTGACGCCCTTCACGCTGCTGGTCGGTGTGGCCGTCATGGTCGGGTACATGCTGCTGGGGGCGACATGGCTGGTGATGAAGACCAGCGGCCCTCTGCAGGAAAGGATGCGCGTTCGCGCCTGGATCCTGGGGCTGGCGACCGTGGGCTTCATCGGCACGGTCAGCCTGTGGACGCCGTTCCTGCAGGACGGATATTACAGCCGCTGGTTCGGCGGGATCCGGATCGTGCTGGCGGCGGGCGTCGCCGCGGCGGTGCTGGCGCTGGCCTTCGGGATGTTCCGCACCCTGCGCGTCAAGCACCACGATTACTGGCCGTTCATCTTCGCCTTGGGGATGTTCGTGCTGTCCTTCGTGGGGCTGGGAATTTCGATGTTCCCCTATATCGTGCCGACGCAAGTCACCATCTGGGAAGCCGCCGCCCCCGAAGCCAGCCAGATCTTCATGCTGGTCGGCGCGGCCGTGCTGATCCCGATCATCCTGATCTATACGGCCTATTCCTATTGGGTGTTCCGCGGCAAGGTCGACCCGTCAGAGGGTTATCACTGATGCGGCAGCGGCTGGCCAGGTTGGGCTGGTTCGTGGGCATCTGGCTGGCCAGCGTCGCCGTCATCGGCACGGTGGCCTGGCTGATCCGGCTGTGGATCGTCTGACCCGCCGTTGCAAGTGTCGGCGGACCACAGGCGCAACGGGCCGCGATCTTCCGGCAGGTCGTGGCAGGTGCCGTCGGTACAAAGCTGCCAGGCCCCGCCGGTCGCCCCTGACGCCCCCAGCAGCACCTGCCGCTGCGGCGGCACCTGCGGGGTGAACCACCAGGCGCCGTCGCGGAAGGTGGCGTCGGGCGGCGGCTCCATCCCCGCGCCGGACCCTTTCAGGCGGGCCGCGACCGGGGCGAGGCCATCCTGACCCACCTGCCAGCGTTCCCACCACCGGACCCGCTCGACCGAGTGGGTCCAGTCCAGGGTGAAACCCGTAACGGCCAGCGACAGCACCATCGTCCCCGCCGCCACGCAGAGCATCAGGCCGCCGCCCCCGCGCGCCTTGTGCGCAGCCCGTGAAGCACCAGGAACACCGCCGCCAGGGCAAAACCTGCCTCGTCCGTCCAGGGCATCGCCAGGATCAGCGAGACGCCCGCCGCGAAGGCCAGCGTCCGCTCGACCAGCGTCGTTCGGTCCCAGAGATATCCCACGACCGCGACGCCCCACAGCCCGATGCCCAGGACCGTCTTCGACAGGATGAAGGCGACCTCGACCGGATAGCCCCAGGCCTGGGCTATGGGTCCACCGTCCTGCAGCATCAGTGAAGGCGTGTAGACGGCCATGAAGGGGATGATGAACCCCGCCGCCGCCAGCCGGATCGCCTGCATCGAGATCTTCAGCCCCGAGGTCTTGGCGATTGGTCCCGCCGCGAAGCAGGCCAGTGCCACGGGCGGCGTCAGGTCGGCCATGATCCCGAAGTAGAAGACGAACATGTGGCTGACCAGCAGCGGCACGCCCAGTTCAAGCAGCGCGGGCCCGGCCAGCGACGATGTGATAATATAGTTCGGGATCGTCGGGATGCCCATGCCCAGCACCAGGCAGGTCAGCATGGTCAGGACCAGCGAGAGGAACAGGTTGTTCTCTCCGATCGCGATGATCGCGCCGATGAAGGTGGATGCGATGCCGGTCAGGGTCAGCGTGCCGATGACGATGCCGACGATGGCGCAGGCCATGCCGACGGGCAGGGCGTTCCGCGCGCCTTGCGCCAGCGCGTCACGGACGATGCCGATGGTGGGCCGCGCGCCCCTGAAGACGGCGCAGGCCAGGACCAGCGCGGCGATGACGATGACCAGAAGGTTGATGCCGTATTTCAGGAACGACGCGCAGAGCAGGCCGAGCGCCACCCAGAACACCACGCGGAATGCATAGGGGCCGATCATCGCAGCCAGCGGCGCGCCAAGGATTAGCACTGTCACCAGCGCCAGGCCCATCGTGCCCGCGAAGATCGGGGTGTAGCCCGCGAACAGCAGATAGACCAGCGCCGCGAGCGGCAGGACCAGCGGCCACTGCGCCTTCACCGCGGCCCAGGGGTTGGGCAGGCTGGCCCGCGGCAGGCCTTTCAGATCGTCGCGCCCGGCCTGCAGCCAGACCATCCAGAAGACGACGCCGAAGTAAAGAAGCGCCGGGATGATCGCGGCCTTGACCACGGCGGCATAGGGGACGTTCAGCGTCTCGGCCATGATGAACGCGACGGCGCCCATCACCGGCGGCATGATCTGCCCGCCCATGGACGCCGTGGCCTCGACGCCGCCGGCGAAGGCCGCGCGAAAGCCCGACTTCTTCATCATCGGGATGGTGAACTGCCCCGACGCGACCACGTTCGCCACGCCCGACCCCGAGATCGTTCCCATCAGCGCCGATGACAGCACCGCGACCTGCGCCGGACCGCCCCTGACGCCGCCGACCATGCCAAGCGCAAAGTCGTTGAACAGGTTCAGCATCCCCGCCCGTTCCAGGAAGGCCGCGAAGACCACGAAGATGAAGATATAGGCGCTGCTGACATAGATCGGGCTGCCATAGATGCCCTCGGTCCCGAAGGCGAAATGCTCGACGATCTGCTCGAAGCCGTATCCGCGATGGATGAAGGGCGGCGGCAGGTGCTGGCCCCAGAAGCAATAGGCCAGGAAGATCCCCGCGATCACCGCCAACGGCCAGCCCATCAGGCGGCGCGCGCCCTCGAAGACCAGGATGACCAGGATGGTGCCCATGACCAGGTCGGTCTGCGTCAGGAACCCCGTGCGGCGGATCAGGTCCTCGTATTCGATCCAGTTGTAGATGCCGGTCGAAAAGCCCAGGATGCCCAGCACCCAGAAGAACACCTGCCCGCCGCGGGTCCGGGCGACCAGGTTCCCCACCAGGCCGAAGCCCAGAAGCAGCAGGAACCCCACATGCATGGCCCGCACCACTTGGCTGGGCAGGGTGCCATAGCCCGCCGCCCAAAGCTGGAAGAGCGAAAAGGCGACGGCCAGCCAGAAGGCGACGCGGCCCATCGGGCCTGCGCCGAAGCCGGGGGGCAGGCCCTCGCTGACCTCGGCCTCGGCGTTCGGATCAAGGCGGTTCTGGTCGTGCGGGACGGACCCGCCGGTCTGGGGGGATGCGGACATGGCGGCTCCTGCCGGTCAGGGGCCCGCGCCGCCGGGGGCGCGGGCCGGGTGCTTATTGCAGAAGGCCGGCTTCGCGGTAGTACCGCTCGGCCCCGGGGTGCAGCGGGATCGACAGGCCGTCCATCGCGGTTTCCGGCGTGATCGCCTCGGCCGCGGCATGGGCCGAGCGCATGCGGTCCAGGTTCTCGAACAGCAGCTTGGTCATCTGATAGGCGGTCTCCTCGGACACGCCTTCGTGGGTGATCAGCATGTTGCCGACGGCTGCGGTGGGAACGTCCTGGTCCTGCCCGTCATAGGTCCCTGCGGGAATGACGGCGGGGGCGAAGGGCGCGCCGATGGCGGTCACGACGTCCTCGGGGATGGCGACGATGTCGATGTCATGCGTCGTCGACAGGTCCTTGATGAAGGCCACGCCCAGGCCCGACGACTGCAACGTCGCCTGCAGCTGGCGGTTCTTGATCAGCTCGCCCGATTCCGCGAATGGCAGGTATTCGACCTTGCCCAGGTCGTCATAGCTCATGCCCGCCGCCTTGAAGATCGCCCGTGCGTTCAGTTCGGTCCCCGAGGCGGGGGCGCCCACGGACAGCGTCTTGCCCTTCAGGTCCTCAAGCGTCGTCACCCCGGCCGAGGCGTCGGCGACGATCTGGATATAGTTCGGATAGATCGCGGCGATGGCGCGCAGTTCCTCGAGCGGGCGGGGGAAGCCGGCCTCCTCGTTGCCTTCCCATGCCATCTGGACGCTGTCGCCCAGGGCGAAGGCGATTTCCCCGCGGCCCTGCGCCAGCAGGTTCAGGTTCTCGACGCTGGCCTTGGTGGCCTGCACCTGCGTGCGCGCGCCCTCGATCCCGTCGGCATAGATCTCGGACAGCGCGACCCCCAGGGGGTAATAGACGCCCGAGGTGCCGCCCGTCAGCACATTGATGAATTCCTGCGCCTGCGCCTGCGGTGCGGTCAGCAGCGCGCTGCCCAGAACGGCCGCCGGAATGGCGGCTGCGATGCGGTGGAACATGCGGTATCCTCCCATGATATCCTGGCGGCAGACTAGCAGCAAATCGCGGCTTGGGAACCTTGCGCGTGGGGTCAACCCAGATAGGCGCGCAGCCCCGGCGGTGGGTCGTCCAGCAGCGGCCCTGTGGGGCGGGGGGCATGGGCGCGACCGTCCTCGACCAGCACCGTCATGGGGGCGAAGGCACGGGCATCGGCGGGGTCGTGGGTGACCATCAGCACCGTCGCGCCGGTCTCGTCGACGATGCGGGACAGCAGCGCCAGCATCTCGGACTTGAGCGCGGGGCCAAGCGCCGCAAAGGGTTCGTCCAGCAGCAGCAGCGGTCGCGCGCGCAGCAGCACGCGGGCCAGGGCCACGCGGCCCTGCTGGCCGCCCGACAGCGCGCCGGGGCGACGCTTGGCGGTGCCGCCGAGGCCCACCTCCTCCAGCACCTGCGCCACGCGATCCTTCTGCGCCCGGTCCAGACGCAGGTCGGGCCGCAGTCCCAGACCGACATTCTGTGCCACGGTCAGGTGCGGGAACAGGTTGTGGTGCTGGAACAGCGTCGATACCGGCCGACGCCCGGGTGCCATTCCGGTGATGTCCTGGCCGTCCCAGACCAGCCTCCCCCGTTCAGGCGACAGGAACCCGCCCACCAGCGCCAGCAGCGTGGACTTGCCCGACCCCGACGCGCCGATGACCGCGTGGCGGCCCTGCGGCAGGGCGAAATCAGCCGCGAGCGTGAAGCCGCCCTGCCGCAGCAGGATGTCGCGAAACTCAAGCATCCATCCGCCCCCCGCGGTCGAAGACCCAGAACAGCGCGAAGCTGAGCGTCATCAGCAGGACCGCCGCCGCCGAGGCGTCCGCCATGCGATAGCTGTTCATCAGCTGATAGAGCTTCAGCGGCAGCGTCGGCTGGTCGCTGGCAAACAACGTGATCACGCCTAGGTCGCCCATTGCCAGCGCCGCCGCCAGGCCGCCGGCGAACCCCAGAGGCCGGGACAGCCGCGGCAGGACCAGAAGGCGCAGCCGCGCAAAACCCCTCAGGTCGAGCGATGCCGCAAGCTGCCCGTAATCGGCCTGCAGCGCCTGGGCGGCGGGGATCAGCGCGCGCAGCCCGAAGGGCAGCGCCATGGCGGCATTGACCGCCACCGTCACCGGCAGCGCCATCTGCTGCGGCGTAACGAAATCTCGCATCAGCACGAAAAGCCCCGTTCCCAGCACCAGCGGAGAGGCGACCAGCGGCAGCATGCCCGCGGCTTCGACCCATCGTCCCGCACCTCGGGCGATGGCCAGCGCCAGCGCCAGGCAAGCCGCCACCGCCAGCACGGCGGAGGTCACGGCCATGACCACCGACCGCAGGGCGGCGGCCCAGACATCGCCCGGCAGCACGGCCAGGCGCGGAAGCCCCGCCGTCGTCACCGACAGCAGCGGCGTCAGCAGGAAGGCGGCCGCCGCGGCGATGACCAGCGCATCGCCGCCCCTGCGCCAGCCGCCGGGCGCAGGGGGCAGGGCCGGATCGTCCATGCCGGCGCCAAAGCCCGTGGGCACGGCAATCCAGCGCGCCAGCAGCAGCGCGCCCACGCACAGCACGATCTGCATCAGGCCCAGGGTCGCCGCTCGGCCAAGGTCGAAATCGAAGCGAAACGCCTGATAGATCGCCAGCTCTACCGTCGTCGCGCGGGGACCGCCGCCCAGGGCCAAGGCGACGGTGAAGCTGGTCAGGCAGACCAGGAACACCGCCAGCCAGACACCCGGCAGGGTCGCGCGCAGCATCGGACGCTCGAGGTGGCGGGCGATGTCGCGGGGCGCGAAGTCCAGGCTGGCAGCCAGGCGGAAACGCTCGGCCGGAATGGCCTGCCAGCCCTGCAGAATCAGGCGCACCGACAGGGGCAGGTTGAAGAACACATGCGCCAGGATCACGCCTTGCCAGCCATAGACCGACAGTTCCGGCAGCCCGACGGCGCGCAGGCCTTCGTTGACGGCCCCGTTGCGGCCGAAAACCGCGATCAGCCCCATGATTGCCACGATCACCGGCAGGATGAAGGGTGCGCCCAGCAGCGTGACCAGAAGTCCGCGACCGCGAAAGCGCCGCCGCGCCAGCGCCCGCGCCACCGGCACCGCCAGCAAGGCCGACAACGTCGCCGACAGCGCCGCCTGCCAAAGGGTGAAGCGCAACGCGCGCCAGTCCCATTCGGTCAGGGCCGACAACCCGCCCGCCGCCCAGGCCACCGCCGCCAGTGTCCCCAGGATCACCGCCGCCAGCACCGCCGCCACGGCATGACCGGGCGACGGGGCGGACCCTGCGTCAGTCACGCCTGCACCGCCGCGCAGGCCCGACAGGACCGCAGGCAGACGGACGCTCACTTCGCGAAGGCGCGCAGCCATTCGTCCAGCGCGGGCTGGCGCAGGGCTTCGGCCTCGTCCTCGGAATAGAACAGCGTCGTGTCGGGGCGGGGCAGGTCGCGCATGACCTGGGGCCAGTCCTCGACCGGCAGCTTGGCGGGCAGCGACCAATTGGCCAGCGGGATCGTTTGCTGAAAGTCCGGCGTCAGGATCCAGTCCATGAATTGCTGAGCCAGTTCCGGCTGGTCGGATGTCGCGACCTGTGCGGCCAGTTCCGCCATGAAGTAATGGCCCTCGGGGAAGATCGCGGCCTTCTTGGTCGTGTCGTCCTCGGCCGCGATGTGATAGGCGGGCGAGGTGGTGTAGGACAGCACCATGTCGGCCTCGCCCTCGGTGAACAGGCCATAGCTTTCCGACCAGCCGCGCGTCACCGTCAGCACCTTGGGGGCAAGCTTCGCCCAGGCCTCGGACGCGTCGTCGCCATAGACCTGCTTGACCCACAACAGCAGCGCCAGACCCGAGATCGAACTGCGCGGGTCCTGGATCACGATCTTCAGATCGTCGGGCGCCTCCAGCAGATCGTCGAAGCTGGCGGGCGGGTTCTCCAGCCGCGTCTCGTCATAGACGAAGGCGGTTTCGCCCCAGTTGTAGGGCAGGAAGATGTCGTCGGTCCATTCGACCGGCAGCGACATGCCGGTCGTATCCTGCCCATGCGGGGCGAACAGGCCCGACGCGCGGGCGCGGGCGGTCACGTCGGTGTTCAGGCCGAAGACGACATCGGCCTCGGTGCCCTCGCCCTCCATCAGGATGCGGGGCAGGATGTCGCCGGTCACGAATTGCAGGTCGCAGTCGCAGAAGGCTTCGAAGCCCTCCTCGATCATGGGGCCGGGTCCCCATTCGCTGGCGATGTAGTCGCTGGCATAGACGGTCAGGACACGGTCCTGCGCCAGGGCGGGTGACGCCAGCAGCAGGGCGGGGATCAGGACGGATTTCATGCGGCCTCCTTTCGTTCAGGGTTCGAAAGAAAGGACAAGCTGCACCTTCCCTCCGCCGGTGGTCAGCCGGATCAGGTTCAACGGGTCCGCAGTTGCGTCTCAGCCGGTCAGGCACCCCGAGGTGTCCCTGAATGTAGTGGTTTCACAGCCCCGCGCAAGCCGCTAGAACCACGGCCGACACAGGGGACAGGACATGACCGACCAGCCCACTCCGATGATGGCGCAGTATCTGGCGATCCGGGATGCGAATCCCGGCGCGCTGCTGTTCTATCGCATGGGCGACTTCTACGAGATGTTCTTCGACGACGCCGTCCAGGCCGCAGCTGCGCTGGACATCGCGCTGACGAAACGCGGCACGCATGAAGGCCAGCCGATCCCGATGTGCGGCGTACCGGTCCATGCCGCCGAAAGCTATCTTCTGACGCTGATCCGCAAGGGGTTCCGCGTGGCCATCGCCGAACAGATGGAGGACCCGGCCGAGGCGAAGAAGCGCGGTTCCAAGTCGGTGGTGGCCCGCGACGTCGTGCGGCTGGTCACCCCCGGCACCCTGACCGAGGAGTCGCTGCTGGAGGCGCGGCGCCACAACTATCTGGCGGCCTTCGCGCAGATCCGCGACGACGGCGCGCTGGCCTGGGTCGACATCTCGACCGGGGCGTTCCAGGTAATGGAGTGCCCCCTGCCGCGGCTGGCCCCCGAACTGGCGCGGCTGGCCCCGAGAGAGGTGCTGACCTGCGTGGCGGGGCTGGACCACCTGATCGCCGATGCTGGCGCCGCGCTGACGGACCTGCACGCCGGTGCCTTCGACAGCGGCGCCGGGGCGCGGCGGCTGTGTGCGCTCTATGGCGTCGAGACGCTGGACGGTTTCGGCAGCTTCACGCGGGCGGAACTGGCCGCGATGGGGGCCATCGTCGACTATCTCGAGATGACGCAGAAGGGCAAGCTGCCGCTGCTGCGCCCGCCAGTGCGAGAGCGCATGGGCGGCACGATGCAGATCGACGCCGCCACCCGCCGCAACCTGGAACTGACGCAGGCGCTGTCGGGCGGGCGGGACGGCTCGCTTCTGGCGGCGATCGACCGGACGGTGACCGCGCCCGGCGCGCGCCTGCTGGAACGTCGCATCAGCGCGCCGTCGCGCGACCTGGCGCTGATCCAGGCGCGGCAGGACGCGGTCGCCGCGCTGGTGGACGATCCGCGATTGATGTCCGACCTGCGCGCGGCACTGTCGCGCGTGCCCGACATGGACCGCGCGCTGTCGCGCCTGGCGCTGGATCGGGGCGGGCCGCGCGATCTGGCGGCGATCCGGGCGGGGCTGACCCAGGGTGCGGCCATCGCGGACCGGCTGCCGGACAACGCGCCGGAGGTCCTGCGCGCGGCGGCCGCCGATCTGCTGGGCCATGACGACCTGATCGACCTTCTGGACGACGCGCTGGTGGCCGAGCCGCCCCTGCTGGCCCGCGACGGGGGCTTTGTGGCCGAGGGGCATGACGACGACCTGGACCAGACGCGCCGCCTGCGCGACGAAGGGCGCGGCGTGATCGCCGGGATGCAGGCGGAATACGCGGCGCTGGCGGGCGTGGGCAGCCTGAAGATCAGGCACAACAACGTGTTGGGATACTTCATCGAAACCACCGCCACCCATGCCGAGCGCATGCTGGCGATGCCCGACCGCTTCATCCACCGCCAGACAACCGCGAACCAGATCCGCTTCACCACGGTCGAGCTGTCCGAGCTTGAGACCCGCATCCTCAACGCCCGCGACCGGGCGCTCGAGATCGAGCGTGGCGTCTTCGACCGGCTGCGTACCGCCATCCTGGACCGCGCCCCGCAGATCGGGCAGGCGGCGCGGGCGCTGGCCGAGATCGACCTGGCCGCCGCCTTCGCTGACGTCGCATCGGGCGAAGGCTGGGTTCGTCCCCGTGTCGACGACAGCCGCGCCTTCGTCATCGAGGGCGGGCGGCACCCGGTCGTCGAACATGCGCTGAAGCGCAAGGCCGACAGCTTCGTCGCCAACAACTGCCACCTGACGGATGGCGAGACGCCGGCCATCTGGCTGCTGACCGGCCCCAACATGGCGGGCAAATCGACATTCCTGCGCCAGAACGCGCTGATCGCGGTGCTGGCGCAGGCCGGGGCCTTCGTGCCCGCGCGCGCCGCCCATCTCGGGCTGGTCAGCCAGCTGTTCTCCCGCGTCGGCGCCGCGGACGATCTGGCGCGCGGGCGGTCGACCTTCATGGTTGAGATGGTGGAAACCGCCGCCATCCTGAACCAGGCCGACGACCGGGCGCTGGTGATCCTGGACGAGATCGGGCGCGGGACCTCCACCTGGGACGGGCTGTCCATCGCCTGGGCGGTGATGGAGCATTTGCACGCCGCGAACCGCTGCCGCGCCCTGTTTGCCACGCACTATCACGAGATGACGGCCCTGACCGCCAAGCTGGACGGGGTCGAGAACGCCACCGTCGCCGTGCGCGAATGGGAAGGCGAAGTCATCTTCCTCCACGAGGTCAGGAAGGGCGCCGCCGATCGCAGCTATGGTGTGCAGGTCGCGCGGCTGGCGGGGCTGCCTGCGGCGGTCGTCGACCGCGCGCGGGCGGTGCTGGATGCACTGGAATCCGGCGAACGGCAGGGCGGCGCGCGCCCCGCCGCGCTGATCGACGACCTGCCGCTGTTCCGCACGGTGCCGCCGGCGCCCGCGCCTGCCCGGTCCTCGCCTCTGGACGCGCGGCTGAAAGCGGTGCATCCCGATACGCTCAGCCCGCGCGAGGCGCTGGAGCTGGTCTATGAACTGAAAAGCCTGTCCGAGGAGACGCGTCCATGAGCTTCAACACCTTCGGTCGCGTGTTCCGCTTCACCACCTGGGGCGAAAGCCATGGGCCGGGTCTGGGCGCAACCGTGGACGGCGTGCCCCCCGGTGTGCCGCTGGACGAAGCGTTCATTCAGACCTTTCTGGACCGCCGCCGCCCCGGCACCAGCAAGCACACCACTCAGCGGCGCGAACCCGACCGGGTCCGCATCCTGTCGGGCGTCTTCGAGGGTCTGACCACCGGCACCCCGATCCAGCTGATGATCGAGAATACCGACCAGCGGTCCAAGGACTATGGCGACATCGCCACCAGCTTCCGCCCTGGCCATGCGGACATCACCTATCATCTGAAATACGGGGTCCGCGATTATCGCGGCGGCGGCCGGTCTTCGGCGCGCGAAACGGCGGCGCGGGTCGCGGCGGGCGCGGTCGCGCAGGCGGTGCTGGGCGCGCTGGTACCGGATCTGCGCATCACCGGCTATATGGTGCAGATGGGGGCGATGCAGCTGAACCCGTCGCGCCTGGACCTGTCGGCCGTGGGCGGCAATCCCTTCTTCCTGCCGGATGCGGGCGCGGTCGAGGCGTGGTCGGACTATCTGGACGGCGTCCGCAAAAACCAGAACAGCGTCGGTGCCGCCATCGAGGTGCTGGTCCAGGCCTGCCCGCCGGGACTTGGCGCGCCGATCTATGCCAAGCTGGACACCGATCTGGCAGCCGCGATGATGTCGATCAACGCCGTAAAGGCGGTCGAGATCGGCGAGGGCATGGCCTCGGCCGGGCTGACGGGCGTGGACAACGCCGACGAGATCCGCATGGGACCCGATGGCCCCGAGTTTCTGTCGAACCACGCGGGAGGCATCCTGGGCGGGATATCGACCGGTCAGGATATTGTCGTGCGCTTCGCGATCAAGCCGACCAGTTCGATCACCACGCCGCGCCGGTCGATCAATGCCCGCGGGGAAGAGATCGACGTCATTACCAAGGGCCGCCACGACCCCTGCGTCGGCATCCGCGCGGTGCCGGTGGCCGAGGCAATGGCCGCTTGCGTGATCCTGGACCACCTGCTGCTGGACCGGGCGCAGACGGGCGGAGTGCGCGGTCAGATCGGCTGATCCGCCAGGAACGCCTCGACCTCGGCCCGCAAGGGGATGGCGTCGGCCGCGCCGGGTCGTTTCACCTGCAGCGCCGCCGCCGCAGCCGCCAGACGCAGGGCGTCCGCCACGTCCCGGCCATCGTCCAGCGCCGCCGCGAAGAAGCCTGCAAACGTGTCGCCGGCACCGGTGGTGTCGACGGGCCGGACCTTGAATGACGCCTGCCGGAAGATCTGCGCGGTGCGCAGGTCGCGATATTCCGCACCCTCGGCCCCCTTGGTGATCAGCAGGCCCTGAACCGGCAGATCGCCCGGAATGCCGGCGAACAGCTGCTCGGCCTCGCCGGCGTTCATCGCCAGGATCGAGACATGAGGCAGGATCGCCCTCACGGCCTCCAGGTCGAAGGGGGCGGCTGAATAGACCACCCGAGCGCCCCGCGCCTGCGCGGCCTGGGCGGCGGCGACCTGGCAGTTCGTCTCATTCTGGATCAGCAGCGTGTCGTCAGGGCCGATTTCCTGCAGCGTGGCGATCAACGCGGCCTCATCGATCGCGCGATTGGCGCCGGGATGAATGATGATGGCGTTTTCGGCGCCCGAATCCACCAGGATGATCGCGTGGCCGGTCGCCTGGTCGTCCATCCGGGCGATGTGATTGGTCACGGCACCGGCTTCGGCCAGCCGATCAATCACCCAGGCGTCGCTTGCCCCCACGGCCCCCAGGTGCAGCGTCCAGGCGCCGGCGCGCGCGGCCGCGATGGTCTGGTTCGCCCCCTTGCCGCCCAGACCCATCGAGAAATCCTGTGCCGCCAGCGTCTCTCCGGGCCGGGGCAGGTTCTGCAGCCGATAGACATGGTCGATGTTGATCGAGCCCAGATTCCAGATAGCCATCGCCGCCCCCGTTCAAGTCACGCCATGTGACCGGTCGTCCATGCGGTTGTCCAGATACGAAAAAAACGCGCCCCTTTTCAGGGCGCGTTCCGGCAGGTCCGATGGTGCGCGCGTCAGTGCTTGCGCTTGACCTTGTGTCGTGCCCAGAGCCGCTTGTTGGTCAGGTACAGAAGCACCGCCAGCGCCAGAAGGAACAGGACCGAGACCAGGCCCACGGACTTGCGGTCCATCAGCTTGGGTTCGGCGGTCCACATCAGGAAGGCCGCGATGTCCGTCGCCATCTGGTCCACCGTCGCAGGCGTGCCGTCCTCGTAGGTGACGCGGTCTTCGGTCAGCGGGGGCGGCATGCTGATCCAGCCGCCCGGGAAGGCGCTGTTGCCGTAAAGCAGCGTGCCGGCCTGCTCCATCTCTTCGCCGGTATAGCTGGTCAGGATGGCGTGGATGTATTCCGGACCGCCCATGCCGTTGACCAACTGGCTGATCCCGGTGCCGTAGGGCCCGTGGAAGCCCGCGCGGGCCTTCGCCATCAGCGACAGGTCGGGACCCATGCCGGCGCCCGAGATCTCGGGGAAGTTGTCGGTCAGGACGCGGGCGCGCTCCTCGTCGATCGAGTCGTCGAAGATCGGCAGCAGGTTCGTGGCATAGGCGCGGACCTGATCCTCGGGCAGGGCGGGGCCGCCCTCGTCCGCGAGCGTGCGGATCGGGACGAACTTCATGCCGTGGCAGGCGCCGCAGACCTCGGTATAGACCTGCAGACCGCGCTGCAGCTGGAACTGGTCGAAGCTGCCGAAGGGACCTTCAAAGCTGAAGTCGATGTCCTCGATATGGCCGGCGCCGTGATCGCCGCTGCTGCCGTGCTCTTCCTCGTTGTGCTCCTCGGCTGCTTCCGCGCCCAAGACCTCGGTGGCCTGCTCCTCGACCGGTTCGGTACCGGTCATGGTCGGGACCGGGACCGAGGTCTCGTTGCCTTCGGGCAGTGCGACGGCATTCACGCCGTCGTCGCCGACGTTTGGCTGCTGGGCCGCGGGGTTCTGGGGCAGGTTGCCCGCCCCGTCGGGCTCTTGGAAAGCGGCTGGTTCTTCGGGTTCCGACTCGGGCGTGTCCTGCGGCGGTGCCGCCGTGGGGGGCTCGGGCACCTCGACCGTCGTGCCAGGGCCTTCGGCGGGGACCGCCTCGGGCGGGACGACGGCGGCAGGCGCATCCTCGGCCGGGACTAAGCCGACCTGGGGCTGCGGCTCGGCGAAGGGCTCGACGGTGGGGCCGGACTGCGCGTCGCGCGGCACGGCCTGCTGCTCGGAGGGTTCCACCGGTACCAGCGTGTCGATGTCCTGCGCCAGCGCGAAGCCGGTCGCAGAAATCGTCAGGGCCGCAACAGCCGTGAGCGTCTTGATCCTCAGGGTCATCTCTACGGCTCTCCTTACTCGGCCATTCGCGTGGGCGCGTCATAATGCGCCAAGTGGTCTTCCTCGATCGTCGCTGGCATCGCTTCGGGCTTTTCGATGACGCCCAGGATCGGCAGGATGACAAGGAAGTAGGCGAACCAGTAGGCCGCGGCGACTAGCGCAATGTAGGGATAGATCCCCTCGGTCGGCATCGCGCCCACCCAGGTCAGGATCACGAAGTCTGCCGCCAGCAGCCAGAACCACCACTTGAACATCGGGCGATAGCGGCCCGAGCGCACGCGTGAGGTGTCCAGCCAGGGGACCAGCGCCATCACGATGATCGCGCCGAACATCGCAAGAACACCGAAGAACTTGGCATCGATGATGCCGAAGGACAGCCAGTTGACCAGCTGCACCAGCCACACTTCGCTGTCGAAGGCACGCAGGATGGCGTAGAAGGGCAGGAAGTACCACTCAGGCACGATATGCGCGGGCGTCGCCAGAGCGTTCGCCTGGATATAGTTATCGGGGTGACCCAGATAGTTCGGCATGAAGCCGACCACCGCGAAGAAGATGACCAGGATCACCGCCAGTGCGAACAGGTCCTTCATCACGAAATAGGGCCAGAAGGGCAGGGTGTCGCGGGCGGCCTCTTCCTTGCTGGTGCGGCGCACCTCGACCCCGGTCGGGTTGTTGTTGCCGGTCGAGTGGAAGGCCCAGACGTGGACGATCACCAAGCCGGTGATGATGAAGGGCAGCAGGTAGTGCAGCGAGAAGAAGCGGTTCAGCGTCGCGTTTCCGACGGCGGGTCCGCCCAGAAGCCAGGTCTGGATCGTCTCGCCCACGCCGGGGATCGCGCCGAAGAGGCCGGTGATCACGGTGGCGCCCCAGAAGGACATCTGCCCCCAGGGAAGCACATATCCCATGAAGGCAGTCGCCATCATCAGGATATAGATCAGCATGCCGATGATCCAGGTGACCTCGCGCGGCGCCTTGTAGCTGCCGTAGTAGAGGTTGCGGAAGATGTGCAGATAGACCGCCACGAAGAACAGCGACGCGCCGTTCGCGTGCAGGTAGCGCAGCATATAGCCGCCATTGACGTTGCGCATGATGTGTTCGACGCTGGCGAAGGCCATGTCGACATGCGGCGTGTAGTGCATCACCAGAACGATGCCGGTGATGATCTGCAGCGCCAGGCAGAAGACCAGAACGATGCCCCAGATCCACATCCAGTTGAGGTTCTTGGGGGTGGGGATCATCAGGGTGTCGTACAGGATGCCGACGACCGGCAGGCGCCGGTGTAACCAACGCTCGAAGCCCGACTTGGGCTCGTAATGGTCATGGGGAATTCCGGCCATGATGCCCTCCTCAGCCCAACTGGATGGTGGTTTCGTTCAGGAACGACGCCACGGGAATGTGCATGTTCTGGGGCGCGGGGCCCCGGCGGATACGACCGGCCGTGTCATAGTGGCTGCCGTGGCAGGGGCAGAACCAGCCGCCGAAATCGCCAGCGCCATCGCCGATCGGAACGCAGCCCAGGTGCGTACAGACGCCGATCTGGACCAGCCATTCGCCGGCCTCGTCCATGGTGCGGTTTTCGTCGGTGGCGGGCTGGACGCCCTGCAGGTTCGGGTTCTGCGCGGTGGGGTCGGTCAGCTCGCTGACATCGACCGCGCGTCCGGCCGCGATCTCCTCGGGGGTGCGGCGACGGATGAACACGGGCTTGCCCAGAAACAGCACGGTGATCTGCGTGCCCGGCGTGATGCCGCTGACATCGACCTGGATCGAGGCCAGCGCCTGCACGTCGGCGGAAGGGTTCATCTGATTCACAAGCGTCCAGGCGGCGGCACCGGCGGCCACCGTGCCTGCGCCCGCCGTGGCATAATAGAGGAAATCCCTCCGGGTGCCTACGTGGTCATCTGCGTGGGACACGGGTCATACTCCAATTCAGGCCGATGGTCAGGCCGATACGACATTCCGGGCCGCGTCCGAACGCAGCCTTCGCGGGGGCGGTTCTAGCCGTCAATTCCCTGTCAGTCCAGATGATAACCCTGCACCTGCACGTGCAAATCGACGCATCTGTCCGATTTGCGCAACGCCCTGCGGCGGGACGCCGCAGCCGGCTATCCCGGTGTCAGAGAAGGCCTTCCGAGCGGAAGCTGAGTTCGCGCGACTTGCCGATGATCAGGTGGTCGTGGATGGTGATTCCCATACTGTCGGCGGCCTGCGCGATCCGCGCCGTCATGGTGATGTCGCTGTCCGACGGGGTCGGGTCGCCCGAGGGGTGGTTGTGCACCAGGATCAGCGCCGAGGCATTCAGTTCAAGCGCGCGGCGGATGATCTCTCGGGGATAGACGGGGACGTGGTCGACCGTGCCGCGGGCCTGCTCCTCGTCGGCGACGAGCACGTTCTTGCGGTCCAGATAGAGGACCCGGAACTGCTCGATCTCCCGGTGGGCCATGGCGGTGTGGCAATAGTCCAGCAGCGATTCCCAGCTGGACAGGACTGGGCGGTGCATGATGCGCGCGCGCGCCATGCGCTGCGCCGCCGCTTCCACGACCTTCAGTTCGGTCACGACCGCGGGGCCCACCCCCTCGACCGCCTGCAGCCGGGCCGGCGGGGCCGTCAGCACGCGGTTGAAGTCACCGAACGTTTCGATCAGGCGGCGGGCCAGCGGCTTGACGTCCTGTCGTGGAATGGCCCTGAACAGGACCAGCTCCAGCAGTTCGTAATCTGGCATGGCGGTCGCGCCGCCCTGCATGAACCTGTCGCGCAGGCGCGCCCGGTGGTCCGCCAGATAGGACGGCGCGGATTTGCCCACGCGCAGCGGCGCGACGGCCACGTCATCGGGGGCGGGCGTGAACAGGGGCAGCGGCATTTCGCCAAAGGCGCGATTCGGGTCCATGCAGGCAGCATGGGCCCGAAGTCGTAAAGGAAGCGTTAACCGCCTAGCGCGTCATGCCGTCCCAGAAGCTTCTGACCTTGTCAAAGAAGCTGTCGGACTGGGGGCTGTTGTCAGCCTTCTCGGCCTCGAACTCTCGCAGCAGTTCGCGCTGGCGGGCGGTCAGGTTCACAGGCGTTTCGACCGTCAGCTCGATCAGCATGTCGCCGAAATCGCCCCCGGCCCCGGGTCCATGGCGCAGCGGCGGCATCCCTTTGCCACGTAGGCGCATCTGGCGTCCGGTCTGGCTGCCGGCCGGAACCTTGACGCGGGCGCGGCCGCCGTCGATGGTCGGCACCTCGACCTCGCCGCCAAGAGCAGCGGTCGCCATGCTGACCGGCACCTGGCAGGCCAGCATCTTGCCATCGCGCAGGAAGATCGCGTGGTCAGCGACCTCGATGAAGATATAGAGATCGCCCGCAGGACCGCCGCGCAATCCGGCCTCGCCCTCGCCGGCCAGGCGGATGCGGGTGCCGGTCTCGACCCCGGCAGGGATGTTCACCTGAAGCGCGCGGTCGCGTTCCACGCGGCCGGCCCCGTGGCAAGCCTTGCAGGGGTTCTTGACGATCTGCCCTGCGCCGCCGCAGGTCGGGCAGGTGCGTTCGACCGTGAAGAAGCCCTGCTGGGCGCGGACCTTCCCCATTCCGGCGCAGGTCGGACAGGCGGCGGGCTCGGTCGCGCCTTCCGCCCCGGTGCCGTCGCATTCGCCGCAGGCGACCGAGCCGCGCACGGTGATCGGCTTTTGTACACCGACATAGGCATCTTCCAAGGTGACGCGCAGGTTATAGCGCAGGTCCTGCCCGCGTTGGGCACGCGCCCGGCCGCCGCCACCGCCGCCGCCGCGGCGGCCCATCATGTCGCCGAAGAGGTCCTCGAACACGTCGGCGAAGGCGGCGCCGAAATCGCCGGGATGGCCGCCGGGGCCGCCGCGCCCGCCGCCAAAACCGCCGCCGCCTTCGAAGGCGGCATGACCGAAGCGGTCATAGGCGGCCTTCTTCTGGTCGTCCTTCAGGCAGTCATAGGCCTCGTTGACTTCCTTGAAACGGGTCTCGGCGGTCGCGTCGTCCTTGTTGCGATCCGGATGCAGCTCTTTCGCCTTGCTGCGATAGGCCTTCTTGATCTCGTCGGTCGAGGCACCGCGTGTGACCCCGAGCACTTCGTAATAGCAACGCTTGCCCATGTGTCGTTCCATTCAGCTGCCCCAAAAAACAGGCCGGCCCGCACGAACGGCAGGCCGGCCCTTTCAGGGGGTGCGGCCCCGATCAGCCGCGCTTCTTGTCTTCGCCCAGGTCCTCGAAGTCGGCGTCGACGATATCGTCGTCCACGTCGCGGGCCTGATCGCCCCCGTCCTGGCCACCTTCGTCACCGCCCTGCTGGGCCTTGTAGATCGCCTCGCCGAGGCGCATGGACGCGTCCATCACGTTCTGGATGCCCGAGCGGATCTTGCCCGCATCGTCAGCCTTCAGCGATTCTTCCAGCGCTCCGACGGCCAGTTCGATCGCCTCGACGGTCGAGCTGTCGACCTTGTCGCCATGTTCGTCCAGCGACTTCTTGGTCGAATGGATCAGGCTTTCGGCCTGGTTCCGGGCCTCGACCAGTTCACGGCGGCCCTTGTCGGCCTCGGCGTTCGATTCGGCATCCTTGACCATGCGCTCGATCTCGTCGTCGGACAGACCGCCCGACGCCTGGATCGTGATGTTCTGTTCCTTGCCGGTGCCCTTGTCCTTGGCGCTGACCGACACGATGCCGTTGGCGTCGATGTCAAAGGTCACCTCGATCTGCGGCATGCCGCGCGGCGCGGGCGGGATGTCCTCCAGGTTGAACTGGCCGAGCATCTTGTTGTCCGCAGCCATTTCACGCTCGCCCTGGAAGACGCGGATGGTCACCGCGTTCTGATTGTCCTCGGCGGTCGAGAAGATCTGGCTCTTCTTGGTCGGGATCGTGGTGTTGCGGTCGATCAGGCGGGTGAAGACACCACCCAGGGTCTCGATGCCAAGGGACAGCGGCGTGACGTCCAGCAGGACCACATCCTTGACGTCACCCTGCAACACGCCGGCCTGAATGGCGGCGCCCAGTGCCACGACTTCGTCGGGGTTCACGCCCTTGTGGGGTTCCTTGCCGAAGAATTCGGTCACTTCCTGCACGACCTTGGGCATGCGGGTCATGCCGCCGACCAGAACGATCTCGTCGATCTCGCCCTTGGCGCAGCCGGCATCCTTCAACGCGTCCTGAACGGGCTTCATGGTGCGCTTGATCAGGTCGGCGACCAGGCTTTCCAGCTTGGCGCGGGTCAGTTTCATGACCATGTGCAGCGGCTGGCCGTTGCTGCCCATGCTGATGAAGGGCTGGTTGATCTCGGTCTGGCTGCTGCTGGACAGTTCGATCTTGGCCTTCTCGGCGGCTTCCTTCAGGCGCTGAAGGGCCATCTTGTCCTTGGTCAGGTCGACGCCATGCTCTTTCTTGAACTCGTCAGCCAGGTAGTTGACGATCCGCATGTCGAAATCTTCGCCACCCAGGAAGGTGTCGCCGTTGGTCGACTTGACCTCGAACAGGCCGTCGTCGATTTCCAGGATGGTGATGTCAAAAGTACCGCCGCCAAGGTCATAGACCGCGATGGTTTTGGTCTCTTTCTTGTCCAGGCCATAGGCCAGGGCAGCCGCGGTCGGCTCGTTGATGATGCGCAGGACTTCAAGGCCGGCGATCTTGCCCGCATCCTTGGTGGCCTGACGCTGGGCGTCGTTGAAGTAGGCCGGAACGGTGATCACGGCCTGGGTCACGGTCTCGCCCAAATAGGATTCGGCGGTTTCCTTCATCTTCTGAAGGATCATCGCGCTGACCTGCGAAGGAGAGTAATTCTCATCCTTGACCTGGACCCATGCGTCGCCATTGCCGCCGTCGACAATGCTGTAGGGAACCAGCTTGCGGTCTTTTTCCACAGCTTCGTCACCGATGCGACGGCCGATCAGGCGCTTGACGGCAAAGACGGTGTTGCTGGGGTTCGTCACGGCCTGACGCTTGGCGGGCTGGCCGACCAGACGTTCGCCATCCGTGAAACCCACGATCGAGGGCGTGGTGCGTGCGCCTTCGCTGTTTTCGATGACCTTGGGCTGGCTGCCGTCCATGATGGCCACGCAGCTGTTGGTGGTGCCAAGGTCGATGCCGATGACTTTAGACATATGAATATAACCTCTCTTGCGGCGATATTGTGAGCCTCGGGTCCGTTTTGGCCCCCGCGGCCCGATCCCTTGCTTTGAATTAGGCCCGGAACCTCCGGACTGCTTCGGGGGTGTATATAGGGATGCAATTCAGCCCCGCAAGCACCGCGGCGGCGCAAAATCGGCCCCCTGTGCCGCCTTTTGCGGCCTTGCGGGGGCAATCCTACTGCGTGGCGGCCCAGCTGATCGATTCGTGCTTGCGGGTGGTGAAGTTGATCAAGAGCCCGATCATCAGCATCGCGATGGAAAACCACAGCGGATACAGAAGCACCGTCTTGTGCGGCGAATAGTTGATGAACAGGAAGCCGCGTTCCTGGTCGATCAGGTGGAACAGCGGGTTCCACGCGAACCATGGCAGGATGAAGCTGGGGATCATGTTGGCGACGAAGAACTTGCCCGATGCGAACATGTTCACGCGCTGATAGACCATCGTCAGCACCTTGCAGGCCTGCGGGGACCAGGGGCGGAT
>JAYZBS010000032.1:0-6279 GCA_036338635.1 Pseudomonadota bacterium
GTAGGGATCAAGAACGTCACTTCGAACGAGCCGCATTTCCAGGGCCATTTCCCGAACCAGCCGGTCATGCCCGGCGTCACCATCATTGAGGCGATGGCCCAGACCGCCGCCGTCGTGGTGGGCATCAGCATGAATGTCGTGGACGAGGAGATGCTGACCTATTTCATGGGTATCGACAACTGCAAGTTCCGTCGTATGGTCGTGCCTGGGGACGTGCTGGAATTGCACTGCCGCGCCATCCGTGGCGGCGGCAAAATCTGGAAGTTCGAAGGCAAGGCGATGGTCGATGGCCAGCTTTGCGCCTCGGCCGAATACACTGCGATGATGGCCCGGAAGGATGGCTGAAACCCGCATCCACCCCTCGGCCGTGATCGAGGCCGGTGCCGAAATCGGCGCTGGCGTCGAGATCGGTCCGTTCAGCGTCGTCGGACCCCGCGTCCGTCTGGCCGACGGGGTGGTGCTGAAGTCGCATGTTGTGATCAGTGGCGACACCGCCATCGGCGAGGGGACGGTGATCTTCCCCTTCGCCTCGATCGGAGAGGTGCCGCAGGACCTCAAGTTCAAGGGCGAGGACGTCCGACTGGAGATCGGTGCGCGCAACCGTATCCGCGAATACGTCACCATGAACCCCGGCACGGCCGGGGGTGGCGGAGTGACGCGAGTGGGGAACGACGGGCTTTTCATGGCCAATTCCCATGTCGGTCACGACTGTCGGATCGGCGATCGTGTGATCCTTGCCAACAGCGTGGCCGTCGCCGGCCACTGCGCGCTGGAGGACGACGTAATTGTCGGCGGCCTCTCGGGAGTTCACCAGTGGGTGCGCATCGGGCGGGGCGCGATGATCGGCGCTGTCACCATGGTGACGGCCGATGTGATCCCCTATGGCCTTGTGCAAGGACCTCGCGGGCATCTGGACGGGCTAAACCTGGTGGGCCTGCGGCGCCGCGGGGCAAGCCGCAGCGACATCGCCGCGCTTCGCGATCTTCTGGCGGATCTTGGGCGTGGATCGTTCCGCGACGCCGCCCGGCACCGTTCCGAGGCAGAGGTATCCGGGATGGAGCGTGACGTTCTGGACTTCATCCTCGGTCCATCCGACCGCAGCTTTCTTGCCCCCAAGGACATCTGACGACGCATGAGCCGTATCGCGATCATCGCCGGCCAGGGCCGGCTTGCCGCCGCCATCGCGGCGCAGCTGCAAGACCCGGCCATCTTCGCTCTGGAAGGGTTCGAGCCCGAGGGCCTGGCCGCGACACCCTTCCGGCTTGAGCGTCTGGTTCCTTTCCTGGACAAACTGCATGATCAGGGCATCGACCGCGTCGTCTTCGCCGGGGCGATCCGGAGGCCGCGCCTCGACCCCGAAGCATTCGATCCGCGCACGGCGCAGCTGGTGCCCAGGATCCTGATGGCGATGCAGTCCGGCGACGACGCGGCGCTGAGAACGGTCCTAGACGTCTTCGAGGAAAACGGCGTAACGATATGTGCGGTTGAGGATATCGCTGCACCTCTGATTCCCGCTGAAGGGATGGTCTGCGGCGCACCGACCGATGCCGACAGACGCGACGCCGCCAAGGCAGCCTCAATCCTGGCGCAGACCGGCGCGCTGGACCTGGGGCAGGGCGTGGTGGTGGCGCAGGGGCTTTGCCTGGCGCTGGAAACGCTGCCGGGAACGGCGGCCATGCTGGACTTTGCGGCGTGTCATTCCGGACTGCGCCCGAACCCGAACGGCGCCAAGGGCGTCTTCTACAAGGCACCGAAGCCCGGCCAAGACCGGCGGGTCGATCTGCCCGTCCTGGGGCCTGACAGCGTGGACCAGGCCGCTGCCGCCGGACTGGCGGGAATCGCTTGGTCCGCCGGCGGTGTCATTCTGCTGGATCAGGCCGAGATGGTGCGGCGGGCCGAGGCGGCTGGGCTGTTTCTGTGGGCAGCAGGCGAGCTGACCTGAAGGCGCGGCCCGAATTGACTCGCCTTCATGTCCTACCGCGGCTAGCCATCGGATCATCGGCGAAAGGCACGGCGACATGCGCTATTTCTTGATTGCAGGAGAGGCGTCGGGCGACCTTCTGGGCGCCTCCCTGATGTCCGGACTGCAGCAGCTTGACCCGGACGCCCGCATCACCGGCATCGGCGGGTCCGCCATGCAGGCCTTGGGACTGGAAAGCCTGTTTCCCATGGATGAACTCAGCCTCATGGGCATCTGGGAGGTGCTGCCGAAGTACCGCCACCTCAAGCGCCGCATCGCAGAGACTGCAGAGGCCGTCATCGCAGCCGAACCCGATGCGCTGATCGGCATCGACAGCCCTGACTTCTGCCTGCGGGTGGCGCGGCTTGTCCGGGCGCGGCGGCCGGATCTGCGCACGATCCACTATGTCGCGCCCTCGGTCTGGGCGTGGCGCCCCGGGCGGGCTGCAAAGATGGCCCAGGTGATCGACCATGTCCTGGCGATCCTGCCCTTCGAGCCGCCGCTGATGCGGGCCGCCGGAATGACCTGCGACTTCGTGGGTCACCCGGTCGCCACGGCCGAGATTGCCGGACCCGAGGAAGCCGCAAGCTTCCGCGAGAGCCACGGCATCTCGGCCGAAGCGCCCGTGGTCCTGTGCCTGCCGGGGTCGCGCCGATCCGAGGTGTCCCGCCTGGCCCCGCGCTTCGACGAGGCACTGATGCGGCTGCGCGACCGTGTCCCCGAGATTCGGGTCGTCCTGCCGACCGTCCCAGGCGTCGCCGCCATGGTCCGCGATATGACCCGCCGATGGCCGACTGCGCCAGTCGTGATCGAGGATGCCGAGGCCAAGCGCGCCGCCTTCGCTGCGGCGGATCTGGCGCTCGCGGCATCCGGGACGGTCAGCCTGGATCTTGCGGCGAACCGCGTCCCCATGGTCATCGGCTATGACATGGCCCCGCTCAGCCGCGTGGTGATCGGCTGGCTGCTGCGCACGGATACGGTGACGCTGGTCAACTTGGTCAGCGAAACCCGCGCCGTGCCCGAATATCTGGGCCGCAACTGCCAGCCGGGGCCGATGGCCGAGGGTCTGCAGGAGGTCCTTGAAAACCCTGGGGCCTGCCGGGCGCAGATCGAGGCAATGGACCTGACGATGCAGCGCCTGGGCCAAGGGGGTGAGGCGCCGGGCCTACGCGCGGCGCGCTCGGTCCTGTCGGCGATCAGAGAACCGCGGTCACGATGATCTCGACCTTGTAGTCGGGGGTTGCCAGCGCGGATTCGCCGGTGGCGCGTGCCGGAGTCTGGCCCTGCGGCACCCATGCGTCCCAGACGGCGTTCATCTCGGCGAAGTCTGCCATGTCGGCCATCCACACCTGGGCCGAGACGATGCGCGTCTTGTCGGTGCCCGCCTGCGCCAGCAGATCGTCGATCTGCGCCAGCACCGCGCGCGTCTGGTCGGCCACGGGCGTCCCCGGCTCGCCGACCTGGCCTGCCAGGAATACGAACCCGTTGGCGATGACCGCCTGGCTCATGCGCGGGCCGGTGCCGATGCGTTTGATGTCGCTCATCCGAAATCTCCATTGATGATGTCGCGGGACGCTATACGCGGCTTGGGGCAGCGGCAAGGCGGCTTGCGGTTGTTCCTGCTGCGTTCTATCCTGCGCCCATGTTGCACCAGACAGATGTCCTGCCGCCGATGCCCGGCCAGCGCCTAGCGCGCGGCTGCGGGCGTCTTCTGCGCAGCCTGGATCACGCCGTCCTGACCGAGTTCGTGCCCGCCCGCGGGCTGCGCGTCGACCTGATCAGCCTTGGCCCCAAGGGCGAGCTCTGGATCGTCGAGTGCAAGAGCGGGCGCGCCGACTTTCGCGCCGATCGAAAATGGCAGGGCTATCTGGAATGGTGCGACCGCTACTTTTGGGCGGTCGATGCCGACTTTCCGGTCGATCTGCTGCCCGAGGATACTGGCCTGATCCAGGCCGACGCCTTCGGGGCCGAGTTGGTCCGCATGGGTCCCGAGACCCGACTGGCGGGTGCGCGTCGCGCGAAGGTGCAGCGCGATTTTGCCCGTGCCGCCGCGCTGCGCCTGCAGGGGCTGTGCGACCCCGATGGGATCAGCGCCGGGGCTTTTTAGGCTTGCCACCCTGGGCCATGCCGCGCGCCGCCTCGGCCGCGGCCATCAGCTCCTCGGCGATTTCGGCGGCTTCCTCGGGGTCGAAGTCCATCGGCAGGTCGATACCGTCGCCCTGCACATAGATGCGGACCATCCCTTGGTCGGTCGGCCCGATCTGCAGATTGGCCGAGATGTCGCTTTCGCTGTTGATGCCCATGAGACTTTCCTTTCGCGTCAGAACTTTCTCTAACGCGGGTGCATTTTCGCGGCAAGCGGGGCTTGCAACGGCCGCGCGCCGGGTCTAAAGAAACGCCCTGTGCCGCCTTAGCTCAGTTGGTTAGAGCGCTAGATTGTGGATCTAGAGGTCCCCCGTTCAAGCCGGGGAGGCGGTACCATCCTTCACCGATATCCCTGCGCCTGAAGCTCGAAAAGTTCGGCATAGCGTCCGGGCCGCGCCACCAGATCGTCATGGCTGCCCTGGTCCTGCACCCGCCCGCCCTCGAGCACGATGATCCGGTCGGCCATTCGGACGCTTGAGAAGCGGTGGGATATCAGCAGCGCGGTCCGGCCCTGGGTCAGGTCGCGGAAGCGCTGGAACACCTCGAACTCGGCGCGGGCGTCCAGTGCGGCTGTGGGTTCGTCCAAAACCAGAAGCTGTGCGTCGCGCATATAGGCACGGGCGATGGCCAGTTTTTGCCAGTCGCCTCCTGAAAGGTCCAATCCGCGCGCGAAGCGTTTCCCTACCATCTGGTCATAGCCGTGTGGCAGCTTGGCGATCACCTGATCCGCCAGCGCCCGTTCAGCCGAGGACACAATGCGGGGCCGGTCGTCCCGCGCCTCGATCCGGCCGATGGCGATGTTTTCCGCCGCCGTGACGGCATAGCGGACGAAATCCTGGAAGATCACCCCCACGGTCGCCCGCATCTGGTCGAGGTCATAGTCCCGCAGGTCCCGCCCATCCAGCGTGATGCGCCCTTCGTCCGGGTCATAGAGCCGCGCCAGCAGCTTGACGATCGTGGTCTTGCCGGCGCCGTTTTCGCCCACCAGCGCCACCGTCTCGCCCGCGCGCAGGTCAAGCGTCATGCCGCGAACCGCCCAATCTTCGCGTCCCGGATAGCGAAAGCCCACACCCTCGAACCGGAAGCCCTGCACGATGGGCTGCGGGATCGGCAGCGGGTCGGCGGGCGAGGCGATGGCGGGGGTGGCGGTGAAAAATTCGAACAGGTCGTCTAGGTACATGGCCTGACCCGCCATGTTGGAAAAGCTGGAGAGCAGCCCTTCCAGAAGCCCGCGCAGGCGCAGGAAGCTGCCCGACAGGAAGGTCAGGTCGCCGATGGACAGATGCCCCGTAAGGGTGCGGGCAACGATCCACAGGAAGGCGCCGTAATAGGCCAGCGTCCCCAGCGTGGTCAGCAGCGCCATGACCGACAGTTGCCGGCGCTGGATGGCCCGGTTTTCCACATAGAAGCGACGGGCCATGGTCAGGTAGCGGTCGCGCAGCCAAGGCGACAGGCCGAAGATCTTGACCTCTTTCGCGGTCTCGGCGGTAGCGGCGATCATGCGCAGATAGTCGCGCTCGCGCCGATCCGCCGCACGGGCGTGATTCAGGGCATAGGTGCGGGCATTGAAGTGCATCTCTCCGAACAGCGACGGGATCAGCGCCAGCGCCAGCAGCACGACCAGCCACGGGTTGTAGATTAGCAGCCCCACCGCAAAGCTGAGAACGGTGACCACGTCCTGCAGCTGCTGCATGATCTGGTTCAGCAGCGGGATGCGCCCCATCGTCTGGCGCCGCGCCCGGTCCAAGCGATCTTGGAATGACGCATCCTCGAAGCTGGCAAGGTCCAGCCCCGCCGCGTGGTCCATCAGACGGATCGAGATGTCGATGACCAGCTTTTCCTGCAGAAGCGCGTCGGTATAGCTGACCAGCCGCCCCAGGATGTCCTGCGCCACCGCCAGCGCCAGTTCCAGAAGCACGAGGCCGATCAGCGGATGCGCCAGACCGCTGTCCCACCAGCCCGCCAGCGTATCCGGACCGCCCGATGCCGACAGCGCCACCACCCGATCAATGATCAGTTTGCCGACCCACAGCATCGCGACCGGCATCAGCGCGCGGGCCAAACGCAGCGCGACCATCGCCATCGTCAGGCGGGGGCTGGCCCGCCAGACCATCGACAGGAACGGGGGAATGTTCTTCAGGGCGGCCCAACGCGCCGAGAAATTGGGTGACGGC
>JAYZBS010000033.1:0-7202 GCA_036338635.1 Pseudomonadota bacterium
GCGGGTCGTCGCAGTGACAGCGGGGCCGCCGGCTCTGGATGCCGATGCTGCGGGAACGATGCGCCAGCGTGCGGCGTTTGGGCGCGGGATGCCTGCCGGGGCGCGCAGGGACATCTTTGCATGAAGGGGCGACAGAATCAGAATGGACGGCTTGAGCGACCGCCTGACGCAACCGGGGCGGAACTGCTGGCGGGTCGAGACGGCGCAGCGCTTCTGCTTCATTGCCGACGCCGACGAATATTTTCGCGCCGTCAGGCAGGCCATGGCGCAGGCACAGCGCAGCATCCTGATGATCGGATGGGACTTCGACGCCCGCATCAAGCTGGGCGACACCAGCGACGGCGGACCTGCCACGCTCGGGGACTTCGTCATGTGGCTGGCCCGGCGCACCCCCACGCTGGAGGTCCGGCTGCTGCGTTGGGACACCGGCGCCTTCAAGGCGATGCTGCGCGGCACGACCCTGCTGACCATCCTGCGCTGGAAGATGCATCCCCGTATCACGCTCCGGCTGGACGGAAAGCACCCTTTGGCCAGTTCGCACCACCAGAAGATCGTGGTGATCGACGACTGCCTGGCCTTCTGCGGCGGCATCGACATGACCGAGGGGCGGTGGGACACGCGCCAGCATCTGGACGACGACCCGCGGCGCACCAATGCACGCGGCAGGCCGATGGTACCGTGGCACGACGCGACTAGCGCCTTCGACGGGCCCGCGGCGCGGGCACTTGGCGATCTGGCGCGCGAACGGTGGCACCTGGCCTCGGGCGAGGATCTGGCGCCGGTGACGTCGTCGTCGGCCTGCTGGCCCGACCTGCTGACGCCGACCCTTCGCGACGTGCCGCTGGCCATTGCCCGGACCCGGCCCGAACTGGCGGATGTCGAACCCGTGGCCGAGATTGAGCAGATGTATGTCGACCTGATTGCGCGTGCGAAGCGGTCGATCTATGCCGAAAGCCAGTATTTCGCCTCTCGCCGGATCGCGCAGGCCATCGCGCAGCGCCTGGTCGAGGAGAACCCGCCCGAGATCGTCATCGTGAACCCGATCACCGCGCAGGGCTGGCTGGAGCCGCTGGCCATGGACACCGCCCGCGCCCGGCTGGTCGAGGCGCTTTGGCGGCTGGACCATCGCGACAGGCTGCGGATCTATCACCCGGTGACCGATGCCGGGCAAGAGATCTATGTCCATGCCAAGGTCACCATGGTCGATGACACCTACTTGAGGGTCGGCTCGTCGAACTTCAACAACCGCTCGATGCGGCTGGACACGGAATGCGATGTGGTGCTGGCTGCGGACCGTCCCAGGACTGGTGACGTCCGCCGCACCATTACCGGCCTGCGCGACGACCTGATAGGAGAGCACCTGGCGCTGTCCCAGGACGAGGTCGCGGAACGCATCAAGACGCATGGCGGCCTGATCGCCGCCATCGAGGCCAGCCGGCGCGAACCTGGCACCGGACGCACGCTGATCCCCTATCGCCTCCCCGACCTGAACGGCCTGCAGACCTGGCTGGCCGACAACGAGATCCTGGACCCCGAGGGACCCGACAAGATCTTCGAGCCGCTGGGTCGGCGCGGGCTGTTCAGGGGCTGGCGTTGGCGGCGTCCCTTCCGGCGTCGGCGGCGCTAGTTTTCGGGGCCGGTCGGGAAACCCTTGCTGATGCCTGCGATCGAGTTGCTGTTCATCAGCCCCAGGTCGATCGCCTTGCGGATGGCCTGGGCATTGTCCTCGGTCCCCAGGGCCGCGCGCGCGGTCTGCAGCCGGTACCTCAGCGCCGTGCGTGAGATCCCCAAAGCCTCGCAGGCCTGGTCATAGGTCATCCCGCAAGAGATCGCCTCGAGCGCCTCGACTAGGATCGGACGCAATGCAGTCGCCTGGTCCAGGTGGTCGTGTCCGGTGCGCAGCAGGTCAGCCATGCGCGCGATCTCGGTATCGGTGAATTCGCGACTGTCATGGGCGGCGCCGATATAGGACCGCGATTCGACGGGGCCATGCGCGACTGCGACACCAAAGGTCAGGCCGAACTGCCGCGCCTGGCCCATGACGTCCAGCGGGTCGCAGGCGGTCCGCGTCAGGTCGCTCCACCGGATGGAACCCTCGTTCAGCATGCACCAGATCATCATCGGATCGCCGATCCCCAGGTTCCGCCGCGTATAGGTCTGGATCCACCGGGACGGATAGGTGCAGACCCGCCGCACTGGACGCGAAAAGCGGATGTGCAGACCGAACATGTAGCCGCGCGGGGCGAGGCAGTTCAGTTCATGGTCGATGTCCGCGAGGAGAGGAGATGTCATGGGCATGATGATCGCGTCGCTCGGTCAGGGGCCTTCGTATGCTGGTGTGCAAACGATTTCAGGATCGTCCGGTGGCTAGGGCGCAACATAGCCCTATGGGGCTATAGGCGACGCAGCGGCAACCCGCTAGTGGCTGGCATTGAGCCCGAGGTTTTTTTACGAGTTCGGATTTCGAAGGTCGGTCGCACCCGACGGGTGGGGCAAGGCTTTCCGAGGCGCAATTCAGGCGTCACATTTTTAGGCAGTCATTATGCGTGTCATTTAAGGTCGGGCTTGCAGGCCGTCCCTCCAGCAGGGGCGGCTTGCGTCCACCGCCCTGATCGCTAGCTTGCGCCGATACCTTGGAAGAAAGAGTAGCGGATGGAACGCGTCACACTTGGAAGCAGCGACGTCGAGGTCAGCCGGATCTGCCTTGGCACCATGACCTTCGGCAACCAGACCGACGAGGCCTGCGCCCATGCGCAGATGGACGCGGCGCTGGAGGTCGGGATGACCTTCATGGACTGCGCCGAGATGTATCCCGTCAACCCGGTGCGCCGGGAGACGGTCGGCCTGTCTGAGGAAATCATCGGCCGCTGGTTGGCGCGGACCGGCAACCGCGACCGGGTCGAGATCGCGACCAAGATCACCGGGCCCAGCCAGATGGTCCGCGACGGGGCGCCCTTCGACGGTGCGGCGGTGCGAGAGGCCATCGATGCATCGCTGCGGCGGCTGCAGACTGACCGGATCGACCTCTACCAGCTGCACTGGCCGGTGCGGGGATCCTATGCCTTCCGGCAGAACTGGACCTACGACCCCTCGGGTCAGGACAAGGCCGCGACGCTGGCGCATATGGAGGACGTGCTGGGCGCGATGCGCGATGCCGTTCAAGCCGGAAAGATCCGCGCGGTGGGCCTGTCGAACGAATCGGCCTGGGGACTGACGCGGTGGTGCGACGTGGCCGACCGAACCGGCGGTCCGCGGATGGCGGCGATCCAGAACGAATACTCGCCGCTCTATCGTCCCTACGACACCGACCTGGCCGAGGTGGCGGTGAACGAGGACGTGACGCTGCTGTCCTATTCGCCGCTGGCGGCGGGGCTGCTGACCGGCAAATATGCCGACGACGCCATGCCCGAGGGCAGCCGCGCGGCGGTCGACAAGGCCTCGGGCGGGATGGGCAACCTTGGCGGCCGCAGGACGAAGCGCGGCATGAAGGCCGCAACCGCCTATGGTGCGCTGGCGGCGCAGCATGACTGGGATGTGGTCCACATGGCCATCGCATGGCAGCTGACGCGGCCCTTCAAGGTGGTGCCGATCATCGGGGCCACGACGATGGAGCAGCTGCGCCACCTGATCGCTGGCTTGGGGCGCGATCTGCCCGACGAACTGAGGCGCGGGATCGACCGGCTGCACCGCCACCACCCTTCGCCCTATTGATGAAACGCCCGCCGCATCTATCTTTCTGACGAGACAGAAAAAACGGCAGATGGGGTGAATTGCATGGCAGGCGATCCGTATGAAGCGCTCGGCGTGTCCCGAACCGCCAGCGCGAGCGACATCAAGAAGGCCTATCGGCGCATCGTCAAGACGGATCATCCGGACCTGACGGACGATCCGGCGGCTTCGGCGCGGTTCAAGGCGGCCTCGGCGGCCTATGACCTGCTCAAGGACGCCGACCAGCGCCGCCGCTTCGATGCCGGAGAGATCGACGCGCAGGGGCAAGAGCGGATGAGCCGCCGCTGGCACCAGCATGCGGGCGGCAACCCCTTCGGCGACGGCCCCTCGCATGGCGGCGGCGACCCGGACTTGTCTGACGTCTTCGCTGACCTCTTCGGGCACCGGGCGGGCGCGAGGGGCGGGGGACCGTTCGGCGGCTTCGGAGGGTTCGGCGGCGGGCGCGGGGACATGCGCGGACAGGATCTGCGCTTCGCGTTGACGGTGGACTTCATGACCGCCGTGCAGGGCGGCCGGACCCGCATCACGCTGCCGCAGGGCGGGACGCTGGAGGTTGCCATCCCCAAGGGGACGCGCGACGGACAGGTCATCCGCCTGCGCGGCAAGGGTGAACCCGGCATTGGCCGAGGAGAGGCAGGGGACGCCTATCTGACCGTCGGCGTGGCCGAGCATCCGCATTTCCGCCGCGACGGCGACGATATCCACCTGGTGCTGCCGATCACCCTGGACGAGGCCGTCCTGGGCGCCAAGGTCGCGGCACCGACGATCGACGGCAAGGTGAACCTGACGATCCCGAAGGGCGCCACCTCGGGGCAGAGGCTGCGGCTGCGCGGGCGGGGCGTGAACGGCGGCGACCAGCATGTCGAGCTGCGCATCGCCATGCCGCCGAAGGTCGATGCCGCGCTGACCGAGTTCTTCGAGACCTGGCGCAGGGATCATTCCTACGATCCGCGCCAGAGCATGTGACGCCGCTAGGCGCCGCCTGATGTCGGGCGGCGTCGCGCGGGCAGGTCGAGGATCACCCTCTGCCGTGCCTCGGGTGTAAGTCGGCTCCAACTGGTGATCTCATCAATGCTGCGCAGGCAGCCGGTGCAGGCCTGTCGGCCAGCGTCGAGGGTGCAGATGCCCACGCAGGGGCTGTCGATCGTCGGAATCATGCGGCTTGTCATGGCGTGTTTGAGGCGGGACGGCAAGATTGCGCGGAGGTGTATCCGGGATTGGGGGACGGGCCGGGCGGAGCCCGGCCCGGACGCTGCCGCTTGGCCCCGCGCCGCGCACTGCGCGGCTGTCACGCGTTCCGCGACAGGTGCGACAGCCGGTCCAGCGCGCCTTGCAGGATGTAGCCTGCCGCGACCTGGTCGATGACCTCGGCGCGGCGCTTGCGCGAGGTGTCGGCCTCGAGAAGGGCGCGTTCGGCGGCCACGGTCGACAGACGCTCATCCCAATAGCCGATGGGAAGGTCGGTCAGGCGAGCGAGATTTCGCGCGAAGGCGCGGGTGGATTGGGCCCGCGGCCCTTCGGACCCGTCCATGTTGCGCGGCAAGCCGAGGATCAGCCCGGCAAGGCCGCGGTCGCGCATGATCGCCAGCAGCGCCTCTGCGTCCAGCGTGAACTTCTGCCGGCGGATCACCGTGATCGGCGAGGCGACCTGACGCAGGCCGTCGCTGACGGCGACGCCGATGGTCTTGGTGCCCAGGTCGAGCCCCGCAAGGGCGCCGACGCGGGGCAGGGCGGCGGCGAGATCGGTCATTTCTTCGTGGATCATGGCTCCAGTCCCGCGGCACGCGCGGCCTCTTCGATCGGGGCGAAGGCATCGGGTGCGGGGAAGCGAGCGCGGGCCTCATCGACAATGGCGCGCGCCTGATCGGTGCGCCCCAGAACGCCCAGGGCGTTCACCAGCCGCGCCCATTCGGCCGGGCTGCCGCCTTCGGTTGCCAGACGCTGCTGCAGGCCGGCGACCATGCCCTCGATCATCTGCTGACGGTCCTGGGGGGACATGTCTTCGGCTGCGGCCATCGCGTCGGCATCGGGGCCGGGCAGAGCGGGGGGCGTATAGTCGGCGTCCCCGGCCAGCCACGCGAGGTCGGCGATGGCGGCGCGGATCGATGGGATCCAGGGCGCGGTTTCGGGGCCTTCCTCAAGCAGGCGGCTCCAGATCGGGAAGGCGCGGTCGGGGCGGCCGTTCTGGATCAGGAGCACCCCCTGCAGGTAGCGGGCCTGGGGCTGGTCGCGGTCCTTGGCCAGCGCCTTGGCCAGGACCGCCTCGGCTTCTGGGGTGACAAGGCCGCCGGCAGCCTCAATCATCAAAGTCGCCAGCTGCATCAGCTGCGCGGCGGTCGCATCGTCGCCGGCGATGCGGACCAAGCGTTCCTGGGCGTCGCGGGCGGCCGGCAGGTTGCCAAGGCGCATCTCGTGCGTGGCCAGAAGCTGCAGGCCCTGCGGATCTTCGGGCGTGCGGGCGACCGCGGCGCGCAGCTGCTTGATCATGTCGAGGTATTCGGGATCGGTGCCGGTCAGGTCAGGTTCGGGACGGGGCGGGGCAGCCGCCTCGGCCTCGGCCTGCGTCGGGCGGTCGCGATAGGCGGCATCGGCGGCGGCGACGCGTGCCTGCAGCGGCATGTCGGGCGCGCCCGGCACCCCTTCGCGCAGATAGAGCGCGGCAGCGGCGGCGATCAGCAGGGCCATCAGCAGGCCGGCGGCCAGCGGGCGTCCGGCGGCCGTTCCGTGGCCCCCCTGCGACAGCCGGCGGTCGGCGTCCAGGACCTTGCGCCCGATCTCGGCCCGCAGGCGGTCGGCGTCGTCGGCGCGGATGACGCCGCGGTCCAGATCGCGGTCGACCTCGCGCAGCTGGTCGCGATAGACGCGCAGATCATAGGCGGCCGCGGGCTCGGCCCGACCGCTGGCGCGCCACACGGGCGACAGGATGGCATAGGCGACGATCGCCGTCAGGCCGCCGGCAAAGATCCAGAACATGGGCATCCTCCGTTGGCCCTTCCCTAGCCTGCTTGGCCCGCGACCGGAAGCGGCCATGCGGGGCCGCGCGGGCGTTCAAGGTGTCGCAGGCCGCAAATCTGCGCGATCTGTCGCAACCCGGCTTGAGCCTCGGCGCGCGGTTCTTCAAAATGACCCTGATCAACACTGGGAGCCACCATGCCAGACGCGCCCCGCACCGGCCGATATTCCGTCTTCGCCATCGCCCGCGAGGCGATGCGCCAGCACAAGGGCTGGACGCGCGCCTGGGGCAACCCGCCGCCGCGCGACCGCTACAAGGTCATCGTGGTGGGTGCGGGCGGCCATGGCCTGGCGACGGCGTACTATCTGGGCAAGAACTTCGGCATCACCGATGTCGCGGTGATCGAGAAGGGCTGGCTGGGCGGCGGCAACACCGGGCGCAACACGACGATCATCCGGTCGAACTATCTGCAGGACCCGTCGGCGGCGATCTACAACAAGTCCCTGTCGCTTTACGAAAA
>JAYZBS010000034.1:0-16795 GCA_036338635.1 Pseudomonadota bacterium
TTCAAGGCCAGTTCAGCCGCAGTTGCCGCGAAAAAGACGGAGATCACACATGCCTTGACCACTGCATGACCGGAAATCCATAGTCAGAGGTGGCTCACTTCTCGAGGGAAATGCCGGCTCAGTTCTGGATCAAAATCAACAAGAGGACCACTGCCAGAACCGGACCGCCGCTCAGGGCAGCGTCTTCGCAGGCCCGGGCGTCAGCGCGAAGGGAAACTTGTAGAGCCACCGGAAACCCGCCTTTTCGAGCAGAAGCTTGAGGCCCAATGAAAGCAGGATCGCTGCGACCGCCACCAGCGGCACGCCCAACTGCATGACCATCGCTTGAGGCCCAGCCGCGGCCGCGCCGGCGGCGAGCGTCGCCACGATCGGCGAATGGGCAACATAGATGCCAAGCGTGTTACGGCCGAGGAAGACCGGGACCGCGCAGATCATACCGAAGCCGCACAGGAAGATGGCGGTCGACAGGCCAACCACCACGCCCAGCATCGCCAGCAGGAAGCCGGATGCGCTTTCCAGCACCATAGGAAAGCTGCCCTTGTAGAGAAGCACGAACCCGACTGCAAAGACCGTCAACGAAAGCGGGAACGCCAGCGGGTGGCGCAGCAGGCGGGAATTGACTAGCGGTTCCGAATACCAAGCCCCGAAAAGGAAGAATGGCAGGTATGTCAGCACGTTCGCATGGGCGTAGTTGTCGAAGCTGAACACGCCTAGATAGGTGGAAAGCGAAAGGATCAGGGCCGCGCCGAAGATCGCCTTTTGTGGCAGGACCCGGCCGGCGCGGGCGACGCAGAAATAGATGGCCAGCGCCCAGATGAACCACAGCACGCTGCTGGGGCTGACGAGGAACAGGATCCACCGTTCCGGCGCGGGGGCCTGCGCCAGCGGCGACAGCGTTCTCCAGGCCAGGTGCAGGATCGACCACAGGGCAAAAAGGTAGGCGACGTTCACGACCTTGCGCAGGAACGCGTCGTGGTTCGGGTCCTTTGCCGTCCGCCGCAGCAGAAAGCCCGAAATGAAGAAGAACACCGGCATCCTGATCGGCGACATGAAGTTGTTCAGCAGCCAATAATGCCCATCCGCAAGATCATGCTTCTGCAGGGCCATCGTCGCATGAAAGATCACAACCAGCGTGATCGAGATGCCTTTGGCGCAGTCGAGGAAATCGAGGCGGTTCGGCATGTTCAACTCTCACAATCGGTACAAGGAAAAGCGCGCAGGGCAGTTTCCGACAAATGGTTAATAGATGCGCGACGTGCATTTTTCCAGCGCGAGGAATCCCGCAGGCGGTCAACTGCCGCAGAATGCTTGGTGGTCGATGTCCGGAACCGCGATCATCGCCTCCACGTCCCATGGCAAGCTTCCAGCAGGGGAGGTCATGCCTGCTTTATCATCAGATTGGTAAAGCTGCGCCGAGCAGCCGCTGCGGCAAGGCCGCGTGACTGAAGCTGGTGTCGGAGAGCGATTCTTCATTCCGTGATCAAGACGATCCGCCCGAATAAAAAACGCCGCCCGGAAGGGGCGGCGTTCAAGCTGGATGTCGGTCCGGGATCAGAAGCCCAGGCCGGCGTATTTCGACTTGAACTTCGATACGCGCCCGCCGGCATCCATCAGGCGCGACGAGCCGCCGGTCCAGGCGGGGTGCGAGGTCGGATCGATGTCCAGCGACATGCTGTCGCCGTCCTTGCCCCAGGTCGACCGCGTCTGATAGGTCGTCCCGTCGGTCATCTTGACCTCGATCATGTGGTAGTCGGGATGGATCTCTTTTTTCATGGCGTGACCTCTGCTCAGGCTTTCGCGTCCGACAGCGGACGGTAGTTGGTCTTCTCGGCGATGCGGGCCGACTTGCCGCGGCGGTCGCGCAGGTAGTACAGCTTGGCGCGGCGGACCTTGCCGCGACGCACAACCTCGATCGAGTCGATGTTGGTCGAGTAGAGCGGGAACACGCGTTCCACGCCTTCACCGAAGCTGATCTTGCGGACCGTGAAGCTGGCCGCGATGCCGCTGCCGCCCTTGCGCGCGATGCAGACGCCTTCATAGGCCTGCACGCGGGTCCGGGTGCCCTCGGTCACCTTGTAGCCGACGCGAATGGTGTCGCCGGCCTTGAAGTCGGGAATGGTCTTGCCAAGCTCGGCGATCTGCTCGGCTTCGAGTTCTGCGATCAGGTTCATCGCTGGGGTTCCTATCTCTGCTCGCGGTGGTTCCGCGATTGGTCTGATGCGCCCGAGCGCTGTCGGTCCTTTGCCGGGTCCACCTGCGTTTCCGCATGTGCCCGCCACAGATCGGGGCGGCGTTCCTTGGTCAGCCTTTCGGCCTCACTGGCCCGCCAAGCAGATATGGCCGCGTGATTGCCCGACAGAAGTACCGACGGGATCTCGCGGCCGTCCCATTGGGCGGGCTTCGTGAACTGGGGAGCTTCCAGAAGGCCCCTGTTGCCGATGGAAAAGGATTCCTCGGCCAGAGAATCCTGATTCCCCAGCACGCGCGGTATAAGCCGGACCGTCGCGTCGATCAAGACCTGTGCGGCGATCTCTCCTCCGGTCAGGACGTAATCGCCGATGCTGATCTCCTCGACGTCATGGGCGTCGAGGACCCGCTGGTCGATGCCCTCGAACCGGCCGCAGATCAGGGTGACGCCTGGCCCCTGCGCCAGCGTGCGGGCCCGCGCCTGGGTCAGGGGCTTGCCGCGCGGCGACATGTAGATGACGGGCAGGCCCGGCCCGGCTTCGCGGAGGGCGGCGTCCATGACGTCGGCGCGGATTACCATCCCGGCTCCGCCACCCGCGGGGGTGTCGTCCACGTTGCGGTGACGGCCGATGCCGTGGTCGCGCAGCGGGATCGTCTGCAGGTTCCACAACCCCTGCGCCAGCGCCTTGCCTGTCAGCGACAGGCCGAGGATGCCCGGAAAGGCCTCGGGGAACAGTGTCACGATCCGCGCGGTCCAGGCGCCCTGCACCTGGGGCTCGGCCATCAATTCGCGGGGCTTCAGGCTGGGGCGGATCGACAGGCGGCCGTGGGATTTCGGGATGTCGGTCATTCGTCGCTGCCGGGCGGATCGGCGACGATGCGACGGGCAGCCAGATCGACCGTCGGCACCACGGCGCGCGTGAAGGGCAGCATCACGACCTGCTGGCCGCCCACGACCTCGAGGATGTCACCCGCGCCGTGATCGAAGATCGCGCGCACGCGGCCCAAGGGTGCGCCGCCGGTGTCGACCACCTGCAGGCCGATCAGGTCGGCGTGATAAAATTCGTCGTCGGGAAGCGAGGGCAGGGCGCTGCGAGGCGCCCAGAGGGTCACGCCCTTCAGCGCCTCGGCGTCCTCTCGGGTGGAGACGCCCTTCAGTCTGGCGCCCAGGCCGCCCGTGACGGGGCGGGTGAGGGTGATCGCGAAGGTGCGGCTGCCGTCTTCGGATGTTAGGGGGGCGTAATTGGCGATGTCGGTCGGTTCGGCGCAGAAGCTCTTCAGCCGCACCTCTCCGTGGACGCCGAAGGCCCCGGCAATGGCGCCGACGCAGATGCGGTCAGTCATGAGAGGCCTCCTGGCAGATTGGATTGTCGAGGTCGTAAATCAGCGTCGAGCTGTCGAGACAAATGCCGACAATGGTGAGTTCCGTCGCACGTCCTCACAAGATGCCCCACGAGGACCAGACGCGCTGCCGCTGATAGCAGCTTGCCCGCGCGAAGGACTGATCGCACGCGCGGGCTGGGCATGTCCGATTACTCGGCGTCGGCCGGGGCGGCGGCCTTCTTGGCACGCTCTTCGGCGCGTGCCTTGGCTTTCTTGCCCGGCTCGGCCTTCTTCATGTTGGCGCGCTCGGCCTTGTCCTTCACGCCGGCGGCTTCCAGGAAGCGGGCGATGCGGTCGGTCGGCTGCGCGCCCTGGCCCAGCCAGTACTGAACGCGATCCAGGTCCATCTTCACGCGGTCTTCGCTGTCCTTGGCCAGCAGCGGGTTGTAGGTGCCCAGCTTCTCGATGAAGCGGCCGTCGCGCGGCATGCGCGAATCGGACGCGACGATGGCGTAGTGCGGGCGCTTCTTGCTGCCACCACGGGCGAGGCGGATCTTCATGGCCATTGGGGTCTTCTCCTTTGAAATGGCGGTCGGGGGCGGTGGCCCCTCAGGACTGGTATTGTTCGTGGTGCCGGATCACTTCGGCGATCACGAAGTTCAGGAATTTGCGCGCGAATTCCGGGTCGAGATCGGCCTCGCGCGCAAGGCGTTCCAGCCGCTCGATCTGGGTGGCTTCACGGGCCGGATCGGACGGAGGAAGGTCGTGGTCGGCCTTGAGGCGGCCGACGGATTGCGTGTGCTTGAACCTTTCGGCCAGCGTGTAGACCAGGATCGCGTCAAGACGGTCGATGCTGGCGCGGTGATCCCTGAGGAGCGCGGCGGCGCGGGTGGCGGCGTCGGTCATGCATCCTCCGCAGGATGGCGATAGACAAGGCAGGGCTTGTCCCAGGCCGGTTGCCGGGCCGACCGGTCCAGCGTGGCGCCAAGCCGTTCGGCCAACGCGATCGAACGGGCGTTGTCCGGGTCGATATAGCTGACCGCCGTCTCCCAGCCGAGCGTCCCGAAGGCGTGGCGTCGGGCGGCGCTGGCAGCCTCGGACACCAAACCGCGGCCTTCTGCGGCCTCGAACCAGACGGTCCAGCCCAGTTCGCGTTCTGGCCAGCCTTCGGGGAACCACGGCCCGGTCAGGCCGAGCGGCGTGTCGTCGCCTTTGAAGGTGAAGACGAACATGCCGAAGCCGCGCATTGCCCAGTGGCCGATGATGTGGCCGAAGGCGCGCCAGCTGTCGCCGGGCTGCCGGTCAGGGCCGCCGCCGATGAACCGCGCCCGGTCCGAATGATGAAAGCTGCGCCAATGCGGCCAGTCGGTGCCCTGGGGGGCGCGCAGCGTCAGGCGGTCGGTCTCAAGAACCGGTGTGGGGGAGAGAGCGATCATGCGGCACCCGTGCAGGACGGCACGTGCCGGGGGCTTCGTGCCCTCGGACCCCCGCGCGATATTTGCGGACCGACGCAGGTATGGGACAGCATGCGGCTCATTTCTTGCCGAAGAGCCCGCCCAGGCCGCCGGGCAGGCCGGCGCGGCCCAGCTGTCCGCCAAGTCCCTTCGGATCCTGCAGCAGCTTCTGCGCCTCGGCCATCTTGGCGGGGTCGAGGTTGTCCATGTCGGGCAACCCGCCGCCCTTGCCGGTCATCGCGCGCATGGCCTGCTTCATCATGCCGCCCTTGCCCATTTTGCCCAGCTTCTTCATGGTGTCGGCCATCTGCTTCTGCATCTTCAGAAGCTTGTTCAGGTCGGCGACCTCCATGCCCGCGCCGGCCGCGATGCGCTTCTTGCGGCTGGCCTGCAGAAGGTCCGGATTGGCCCGTTCCTTCTTGGTCATCGAGTTGATCAGAGCGATCTGATGGCGGATGACCTTGTCGTCATAGCCTGCGGCCTCGGCCTGCTTGGCCATCTTGGACATGCCGGGCATCATGCCCATCACCGACTGCATGCCGCCCATCTTCTGCATCTGCTCAAGCTGCCCCTTGAGGTCGTTCATGTTGAACAGGCCCTTCTGGAAGCGCTTCATCATGCGCTCGGCCTGTTCGACCTCCAGCACCTGCTGGGCCTTTTCAACAAGCGCGACGATGTCGCCCATGCCAAGGATCCGGCCCGCGACGCGCTGCGCGTCGAAGGTTTCCAGCGCGTCCATCTTTTCGCCCAGTCCGACGAAACGGATCGGCTTGCCGGTGATCTGGCGCATCGACAGCGCCGCGCCGCCGCGGCCGTCGCCGTCCATCCGGGTCAGGACCACACCCGAGATGCCGACCTTGCCGTCGAACTCTGTCGCGACGTTCACGGCGTCTTGGCCGGTGAGGCCGTCGACGACCAGGATCGTCTCTCGCGGTTGAGCGATGTCGCGGACCTGCTGGACCTCGGACATCAGGGTCTGGTCGATGTGCAGGCGGCCGGCGGTGTCGAGAAGCACCACGTCATAGCCGCCGAGGCTGGCCTGCGTCTTGGCACGCTGCGCGATCTGGGGCGCGGTCTGGCCCATGACGATGGGCAGGGTGTCGACGCCGATCTGCTGGCCGAGGATCGCCAGCTGCTCCATTGCCGCAGGGCGGTTGGTGTCCAGCGACGCCATCAGGACGCGCTTCTTCTCTCGGTCCTTGAGGCGGAGGGCGAGTTTCGCGGTGGTGGTCGTCTTGCCCGAGCCCTGCAAGCCGACCATCAGGATCGGGGCGGGCGGGTTGTCGATGCGCAGCGCCTCGGGGGCGTCGTCGCCCTGCAGGACGCGGATCAGCTCGTCATGGACGATCTTGACGACCTGCTGGCCGGGGCTGACCGATTTGGTGACGGCGGCGCCGGTGGCCTTGGCGGTGACGGCCTTGACGAAGCTGCGCGCAACTGGAAGCGAGACGTCAGCTTCCAGCAGGGCGACGCGCACCTCTCTCATGGCGGCAGTGACGTCATCCTCGGTCAGCGCGCCCTGCTTGGTCAGCCGGTCGAAGACGCCGCCCAAACGGTCGGAAAGGTTCTCGAACATGACCGGGCCTCCTTAAGGTCCAAAACGGTTTTGCCCCCGTGGGCGCAACGCGCTGACGGGGGGCGATCCCCGCGCAGGGCAGGGACCGGAAGACGGTGCTTCCGGGAATTGGGGCTGATCTACGCAAGAACGCCCCCCGAGTCAACCTTCGGGGGGCGGCAAGGCGATCAGGCCGCGATCTGGTCCAGCGCGGCTTGCGCACGGGCCATTCCGGCGGCGCGATCCATGGCCAGCCCGTCCGCGGGCACGAAGGTCACGTCGGTGATGCCCATGAAGCCCAGCATGTGGCGCAGATAGCCCGAAGCGTGGTCAAGGTCGGACCCCATCGGGGTGCCGGCGGCGGTATAGGCGACGAAGGCGCGCTTGCCCTTCAGCAGCCCCTCGGGACCTTCAGCGGTATAGCGGAAGCTGACGCCGGCGCGGGCGATCTGGTCCAGCCAGTTCTTCAGCTGCGCCGGGATCGAGAAGTTGTAGACCGGCAGGCCGATCACAAGGGTGTCGGCGTCCTGAACCTCGGCCAGCAGCTTGTCCGACGTCTCGATGCGGTCCTCCTCCTCGGGGGTGGGGTTGTCGGTGCCCACGCGGACGGCGCGGAACCACGTCGTGTCGATGGCCGGCACACCTTCGTTCAGGTCGCGATACGTAACCTGGGCGGCGGGATCGGCGGCGGTCAGGCGCGCGACGATGTCGGCGGTCAGCTTGCGGGACACCGAGGCGTCCGAGGTGATGGCGCTGTCGAGGTGCAGGATGTTCATGGCGGTCTCCGTCGTCGGATGTCTGTCTCAGGATTGGATTTAGGGCTATGAAAGCGCGAACGGAATGGTGATAACCGCGCATCATCTGTGCAGGGGCGCACATGCAGATCGAAAGCTGGGACGATATCCGCGTGGCCCTCGCCGTGGCGCGGACGGGCACCGTCAGCGGTGCGGCTTCCGCCCTGGGCGTGCACCACGCCACCGTCATCCGCCGCATCGACGCGCTGGAGGCCGCGCTTCGCGCGCGGCTGTTCCAGCGCCACCCGCGCGGCTATGCCCTGACCGAGGCGGGGCGTACGCTTCTGGCCACGGCCGCCGCCGCGGACGAACGCTTCGCGCAGATGGCCGCGCAGATCGCCGGTGCCGGCGACCGGGTCGAGGGCGACCTGGTGGTGACGGCGCTGCCCGAACTGACCGACCTGGTGATGCCGCGTCTGGTGGCGCTGATGGCGCGTCATCCGGACCTGCGCCTGACCTATGCCACCGATGTCCGCCTGTTCCGCCTGGACACCGGAGAGGCGCATCTGGCGATCCGCGGCGGCGCCCGGCCGACCGAGCCTGACTATGTCGTCCGAGAGATGGGGCGGATGGGGGCGGTGCTCTACGCAGCCCCCGAATATCTGGCGCGGCACGGAGAGGTGGATGACCCTGGACGGCATGTCTTTGCCCTGCCGGGGGCAGAGGCGCAGCGCGCACCCTACATGCGCTGGCTGCACGACCGTATCTTACCCGAGAACGTCCTGCTGATCGCAAGCGACGAGAGCGCGCGAGAAGCGGCGATCCGCGCGGGGCTGGCGGTGGGGCCACTGTCCGCCGGCCGGGCCGAAGGACTGGTCCCGGCGCTGGCGCTGCCAGAATGGGAATCGCAGCTGTGGCTGGTCACCCATGTGGACCTGCACCGCACGCCCAAGGTCCAGGCGGCGCTGTCCGCGCTGCGCGAGGCGGGCTGACGCCACTTGCATGGCCACTCCGCGCCGGGCAGGCTGCGCGCCGGAGGAGATATCATGACCCATGCCATCAGCCGCTTTCCTGTGCCCGAACTGGACGATCTGCCCGCCGACATCCGCGACGCCATCGTCGCCGTCGGCGAGAAATCGGGCTTCGTCCCGAACATCTTCCTGGCGCTGGCCCACCGCCCGGCCGAGTTCCGCGCCTTCTTCGCCTATCACGACGCGCTGATGGACAAGGACGAGGGCCTGACGAAGGCCGAGCGTGAACTGATCGTCGTGGCGACCAGCGGGCTGAACCGATGCCAGTACTGCGTCGTCGCGCATGGTGCGATCCTGCGCATCCGCGCCAAGAACCCGCTGATTGCGGACCAGGTGGCGGTCAACTGGCGCAAGGCCGACCTGACCGACCGGCATCGGGCGATGCTGACCTATGCCGAGAAGGTCGCCCTGGCCGCGCAGGACATCGTCGAGGACGACCACGCAGCCCTTGCGCAGGCGGGCTTTACGCCGGACGAGGTCTGGGACATCGGCGCCATCGCCGCGTTCTTCGCCATGTCGAACCGACTCGTGAACGCCGGCGACATCCGCCCGAACGACGACTTCCTGATGCTGGGCCGATGACCGTGCTGTCGCCCTCGATCAGCACGCGGATGAGCGCCGCTGACTGGACGCTTCTTCTGCTGCTGTCGCTGATCTGGGGCGGGTCGTTCTTCCTGATCGCGCTGATGGTCGACCACCTGCCGGTGCTGTGGATCGTGGCGCTGCGCGTGTCGATCGCGGCGCTGGTGCTTTGGACCATCGTCTGCATCACCGGGCGCGGGATGCCTCGCGACCCCAGCCTCTGGGGCGCGTTCCTGGTGATGGGCGTGATCAACAACGCCATCCCCTTCGGCCTGATCGTCTGGGCGCAGACCTCGATCCCGTCCGGGCTGGCGTCGATCCTGAACGCGACGACCCCGCTCTTTACCGTGCTGGTGTCGTCGCTGGCCTTGGCGGATGAACGAGCCGGGCCGACGCGACTGGCGGGCGTAGGTCTGGGCCTGGGCGGCGTGGTCGTGATGATCGGCGTCGATGAACTGGCGGGGCAGGGGCATGGCGTCCTGCCGCAGCTGACGATGCTGGGGGCGGCCTTCAGCTATGCCTGCGCGGCCGCATATGGGCGCAGGTTCCGCGCCAGGGGAATCGACCCGCTTGTGACGGCGGCGGGGATGGTCAGCGGCTCGAGCATGGTGCTGCTGCCGCTCGCAATGCTGACGGCGGGGCTGCCGCCCGGCGCGCCGGCCCATGCCTGGGCGGCACTGGCCGTGCTGGGCGTGGTCTGCACGGGCCTTGCCTATGTGCTGTTCTTCAGGGTCCTGGCTCGGGCCGGGGCGACGAACATCTCGCTGGTGACGTTCCTCGTGCCGGTGTCGGCGATCCTGCTCGGCTGGCTGTTCCTGGACGAGAGCCTGGGTCCGACGCAGATCCTGGGAATGGCCGTCATCGGCCTGGGGTTGGCGATGATCGACGGGCGCCTGATCGGCCGGCAATCCCCGCCGAACTGACCGGCGTGATGGTCTCGACACAGCCTGCGCCATTTTCCTGGCGCAGGTTTCCTTTGCAGAAGGCGGTCGCTAGGTTTCGCGGCAGGGGCCGGACAGGGGGCGAAGCGTGGCGCACATCATCGTGGTCGGGAACGAAAAGGGCGGCTCGGGCAAGTCGACCACCACGATGCATGTGGCGACCGCGTTGGCCCGGATGGGGCACCGGGTCGGCGGCTTGGATCTTGATGTGCGGCAGCGCAGTTTCGGCCGCTACCTTGAGAACCGGGGCGCCTTCTGCGACCGGTCCGGGATCGACCTGCCGATGCCGGTCATCGCCCGGCTGGCCGAGGGGTCTGATCCGCTGACCGCGGCACTGCAGCAGCTTGAACCGCAATGCGATTTCATCCTTCTGGACTGCCCGGGGTCCCATACCCTGCTGAGCCAGATGGCCCACACCTTGGCCGATACGCTGATCACACCGCTGAACGACAGCTTCGTTGATTTCGACCTGCTGGCCCGCCTGTCGCCTGACGGCGACGTGCTGGGCCCCTCGATCTATGCCGAGATGGTCTGGAGCGCGCGGCAGATGCGGGCGCAGGCGGGGGCCGGCCCGATCGACTGGCTGGTGCTGCGCAACCGGCTTGGCACGCAGCAGATGCACAACAAGCGCAAGGTGGGCGGCGCGCTGGCCAGCCTGTCCCGGCGCATCGGCTTCCGCGTCGCCCCTGGCTTTTCCGAGCGCGTCATTTTCCGCGAGCTGTTCCCGCGCGGCCTGACGCTGCTGGACCTGAAGGATGTCGGCACCGAAACCATGAGCATGTCCCACATCGCCGCCCGGCAGGAGCTGCGCGACCTGATCGCCGCGCTGGACCTGCCGGGGGTCACGGTCTCGTTCTGACAGGAACCGCATCGCGGCCGTCCGCATTGGCACACGATCGCAATGCGAAAGGAGACCAAGATGGCCAAGATCCTGATCATGGCAAGCGACGGCTTCGAGCAGTCGGAACTGTTCACGCCGTTGGAGAAACTGAAGGCCTCGGGCCACGATGTCCACATCGCCGCGCCCAAGGCGGGGTCGATCAAGGCTTGGGACAAGGACCACTGGGGCAAGACGGTCGAGGCGGACCTGTCGATCGCCGACCAGTCGCCGGACGGGTTCGACGCGCTGGTGCTGCCGGGCGGCGTCATCAACCCCGACAACCTTCGCGTCGACGACAAGGCCGTGGCGCTGATCAAGGGCTTTGCCGATGCCGGCAAGCCGATCGCCGCGATCTGCCACGCCCCTTGGCTGCTGGTCGAGGCCGGCCTGGCCAGCGGGCGCAGGATGACCAGCTTCACCTCGATCCGCAGCGATATCCAGAACGCCGGCGCCGAGGTGGTGGACGAGGCCGTGGTTGAGGATCGCGGCGTCATCACCAGCCGGAACCCGGATGATCTGGATGACTTTGTTGCGGCGATTGAAAAGGCCGTGGCCTGACATCGTCTGTCCGGACATGAAAGGGGCGGCGGAACCCGCCGGTTCCGCCGCCCGAATCGTTCAAGCCCATGTCAGGGCAGCAGGCCCCACGGGTTTTACAGATGTTCCACGATGGCCTGCAGAAGCTGTGCACCAAGCGCGCCGTCGATGACCCGGTGATCCACCGACAGCGTCATCGACATCACGTTGCGGATCACGACTTGCCCGTCCTCGACCACGGGGGTCTGGATGCCGGCACCGACAGCCAGGATCGCGCCGTGCGGCGGGTTGATGACCGCGTCGAAATTCTCGATCCCGAACATGCCCAGGTTGCTGATCGCGAAGCTGCCACCCTGGTATTCGTGCGGGGCCAGCTTCTTCGACTTGGCGCGTCCGGCCAGATCCTTCATCTGTGCCGACAGGGCCGAGAGGGTCTTGCTTTCTGCATCCCGCAGGACAGGCGTGAAGAGCCCGCCCTCGACCGCGACAGCCACCGCCACGTCCGAAGGCTTCAGCTTCAGGATCCGGTCGCCGGCCCAGACCGCGTTCGCGTCGGGCACCTGCTGCAGCGCAAGGGCGCAGGCCTTGATGACGAAGTCGTTGACCGACAGCTTGACGCCCCGACCTTCGAGCTGCTTGTTCAGCGTGGCGCGGAACTTCATCAGTTCGTCCAGCTTGGCCGACCGGCGAAGGTAGAAATGCGGAATCGTTTGCTTGGCCTCGCCAAGACGTGCTGCGATGGTGCGGCGCATGCCGTCCAGCTGCACTTCTTCCGTCTCGCGATCAGCGAACATCTTCTTGACGGCGTCGGTGGAGAGGCCCTTGGGTGCTTGCGCGGCTGCGGGCTCCTTGGCGGCGACGGGCTCGGCCAGCGGGGCCTGGTCCGCTGCCTTTGGCGCCGCACCGGGCTTGGCGTTCTCGACATCGGCTTTGACGATCCGGCCGCGTGGGCCGCTGCCGGTGATAGTCGAAAGGTCAAGGCCCTTGTCCGCCGCGATCCGCCGCGCCAGGGGCGAGGCGAAGACCCGGTCGCCGCTGCCGGATGCGGGCTTGGCATCAGTCTTGCCTTCGCCAGCGACGGGGGCGCCGATCGGTCCGCCATAACCCTTTTCAGCCGGCTCCGGGTCGGCAGTGGTCGCGGAGGGCGCCGCATCGGCCGGTTTGGCCGCCGAAGCGCTGCCGATGTCGTCGGCGCTCTCGCCTTCCTCCAGCAGGACGGCGATGGGGGTGTTGACCTTCACCCCCGCACTGCCTTCGGTGACCAGGATCTTGCCGATCTTGCCTTCGTCGACGGCCTCGAACTCCATCGTGGCCTTGTCGGTCTCGATCTCGGCGATCACGTCGCCGGACTTGACCTCGTCACCCTCCTTCACCAGCCACTTGGCCAGCGTGCCCTCCTCCATGGTGGGCGACAGCGCGGGCATCAGGATTTCCGTGGGCATCGCGCAGCTCCGTTACTTGTAGGTGACTTTTTTCACGGCTTCGACGATCTCGTCGGCCGTGATGAGGGCAAGCTTTTCGAGGTTCGCGGCGTAGGGCATGGGAACGTCCTTGCCGGTGCAGTTGATCACCGGGGCGTCGAGCCAGTCGAACGCGTTCTCCATCACATAGGCCGAGATGTGGTTGCCGATCGCGCCGACCGGAAAGCCTTCCTCGACCGTGACCAGCCGGTTGGTCTTCTTCACCGAGGTGATGATGCTGTCATAGTCCAGCGGGCGCAGGGTGCGCAGGTCGATCACCTCGGCCTCGATTCCCTCGCCGGCGAGCTTGTCGGCGGCTTCCAGCGCATGGGCCATGCCGATGCCGAAGCTGACGATGGTGACGTCGCCGCCCGACCGGGCGATCCGCGCCTTGCCGAAGGGAATAGTGAAATCCTCAAGGTCCGGGACCTCGAAGCTGCGGCCATAAAGGATCTCGTTCTCCAAGAAGATCACCGGGTTCGGGTCGCGGATGGCCTGCTTCAGCAGCCCCTTCGCGTCGGCGGCGGTATAGGGCATCACGACCTTGAGGCCGGGAATGGACGAATACCATGCCGCATAGTCCTGGCTGTGCTGCGCGCCCACGCGGGCCGCCGCGCCGTTCGGGCCGCGGAAGACGATGGGACAGCCCATCTGGCCGCCGGACATGTAGAGCGTCTTGGCCGCCGAGTTGATGATGTGGTCGATACCCTGCATGGCGAAGTTGAAGGTCATGAACTCGACGATCGGGCGCAGGCCGGCCAGCGCGGCGCCGGTGCCGATGCCGGCAAAGCCCATCTCGCTGATGGGCGTGTCCACGACGCGGCGCGGGCCGAACTTGTCCAGAAGGCCCTGGCTGATCTTGTAGGCGCCTTGGTATTCGCCGACCTCTTCGCCCATCAGGAACACGGTTTCGTCGCGCTCCATCTCCTCGGCCATGGCTTCGCGCAGCGCCTCGCGGACGGTCATGGTCTTCATTGCCGTGCCCTCGGGCCAGTCGGGGCTGCGGTCCGGCTCGGGCGTCCTGACCTCCTCGACGGCGGACTTGCCGGGCTGGCTGTCGGCCTTCTCGGGTTCGGGCTTGGCGGGGGCCTCGGCCTTCGGCGCCTCGATGTCGTCGGCGCTCTCGCCTTCCTCGACCAGCACGGCAATGGGGGTATTCACGGCGACGCCCTGGGTGCCCTCGGCCACCAGGATCTTGCCCATGATCCCCTCGTCGACGGCCTCGAATTCCATCGTTGCCTTGTCGGTTTCGATCTCGGCGATGATGTCACCGGACTTGACCTCGTCGCCCTCTTTCTTGAGCCACTTGGCCAGGGTGCCTTCCTCCATCGTGGGGGACAGGGCGGGCATCAGGATTTCGGTTGCCATGTTACGTCACCCCCTCAGGCGTTCTCTTCGGCGCTGCCCTGCGGCAGCTCTTCGGCATAGATGTCGGTCCAGAGCTGATCCAGCGCGGGCTCGGGGCTTTCCTTTGCGAACTCGGCCGAGTCGTTCACGACCTCCTTGATCTCCTTGTCGATCGACTTCAGTTCGTCCTCAGAGGCGTGCTTGCCGGTCAGCAGCAGATCGCGGATGTTCTCGATGGGGTCGCGCTCGTCGCGCATCTTCTGCACCTCTTCGCGGGTGCGATACTTGGCCGGGTCCGACATCGAGTGCCCGCGATAGCGATAGGTCATGACTTCTAGGATATAGGGACCCTTGCCCGCGCGGCAGTGCGCGACCGCCTTTTCGCCAGCGGCCTTCACGGCAAGGACGTCCATGCCGTCGACCTGCTCGCCGGGGATGCCGAAGGCCTCGCCGCGACCGAAGAATGTCGTCGACTTGGTGGACCGCTTGACGCTTGTTCCCATGGCGTACTGGTTGTTCTCGATCACGAAGACGACCGGCAGGTCCCACAGCTCGGCCATGTTGTAGGTCTCGTAGACCTGACCCTGGTTGGCCGCGCCGTCGCCGAAATAGGTGAAGGTGACGTTGTCGTTGCCCAGGTACTTGTCAGCGAAGGCCAGACCCGCGCCAAGCGGCACCTGCGCCGCGACGATGCCGTGGCCGCCGTAGAAGTGCTTTTCGCGGCTGAACATGTGCATGCTGCCGCCCTTTCCACGGGAATAGCCGCCCTCGCGGCCGGTCAGCTCGGCCATCACGCCGCGGGCTTCCATGCCGCAGGCCAGCATGTGGCCGTGGTCGCGATAGCTGGTGATGCGCTTGTCGCCTTCCTTGGCGCAGGCTTCCAGCCCGACGACGACGGCTTCCTGACCGATGTAGAGGTGGCAGAACCCGCCGATCAGGCCCATGCCATAAAGCTGGCCCGCCTTCTCTTCGAATCGTCGGATCAGCAGCATGTCGCGATAGTATTGCAGCAGTTCGTCCTTCGAGACGTTCGAGGGGACTTCTGACTGCGAACTGGGTTTCCTGGCCATGCGGCATGTCCTCCTGGCAGGGTGGTCGGGATAGTTCAGCGTTAAACTAATCCGTAGCGCATCACCGCCAGCCGTGCAATGCCGCCAGAGGCCCCCTATTTCAGGATGACCTCGTCGGCACGGACGACTCCCAGAACCTCTCTGGCGCGCTCGTCCAGCAGGTCCAGGTCCAGGTATTCGTCCGACAGGCGGTGCGTCAGGTTTTGCATGCGGGCGACATCGTCCCGCAGTGCATCGCGGGCCAGGCGAAGTTCGACCGTCTCGGCCTCGATCTGGATGCGGCGCAGGATGCCGGACGGGCCCTGAACGGCGGCGTAAGCGAAATAGAGGCCCAATGCGGCGGTCAGGACCAGAAAAACGGTGGCGCCGATCGACAGGCGTTGTGGCATCGGGGATTCCTTGTTGTGGCGCGGATCATGCCACAGCCCGCGGGGACGGGGAATCCCCTTCAGGCGCGGGCGCGGAAGATCGCCTCGATCCGGGCTGCCTCGTCCGCCAGACCCCAAGGGGGGTTCAGCACCCACATCCCCGACCCGACCATCGAATGCCCCGGCCGTGCCGGCGGGAAGCGCACCTCGGACAGCAGGGCGTCCTGGAACTGCATCGACAGGGCCGCGGTCATGGCCATGTGACGATGATCGGTCAGGATCGGATACCACAGCGCGATGACGCCGACGTTCCACTTGCGGGCGATCGATGCGATCTGCCGCGGGACGGCCGCGTAGTCGTCCTTCACCTCGAAACTGGGATCGATCAGCAGCATCCCCCGGCGCGGCGTGGGCGGGCACACTGCCTGCGCGACCTGGAAGCCGTCGCGCGCGTGCAGCGTGGCGAAACCCGCAACCTGGCGCAGCGCTTCGTATTCGGCGGGATGAAGTTCGGCCAGATGGGCGCGATCCTCGAAGCGCAGGAACTGCGCGGCGATCAGAGGAGAGCCGGGATAGGTCTGCGGCCCATGAGTGGCGCGGACCTTCGCCACCGCCTGCAGAAGCGGATGGTCGCGGGGCAACCAGCCCTCGGCCTCGGCGCGCGTGAAACCGGTCGCGGCCTCGCCGGTCTTGCGGGCCTGCTGGCTGTGCAAATCATAAAGACCGCGGCCCGCATGCGTCTCGAGATACGACAGCGGCTTATCCTTGCGGGTCAGGTAATCGAGCGCGGAGGCCAGCAGCGCGTGCTTGTGCAGGTCGGCCAGGTTTCCCGCATGATAGGCGTGTTGATAGCTGAGCATCGGAATGCCTTAGCGCGCTCGGGCTGGCTACGAAAGCGGTCAATCGGCACGCTTGATCTCGGACTTGCTCTTCAAGACGCGGTCGCCGTCCTCCTGCTCGATCATGTAGGCCGGGTCGTCCTTGCTGGCCTTCCGTTTGATCTTGCTGCCCTTGATCGTGCGTTCGACGTCATCGGTGAAGATCTCGGTGATCTTGCCGGTCGCCGTGCTACCCGACCAGTTCCATTCGACCTTGGTGCCCTTGCGAAACATGCTGCGTCCCCTGATGCGGTGGTCGCAAGGAAATGCATCGGGCGCGATCAAGTTCCGGTGGGTTGGAAGAAACGCGGCGACCCCAGGGAGGAGGAGGGGGCCGCCGCTGAACGCTGGCCCAGGGAGGAGGAAGGGCCGCGTATGGGGCGCGGTGTCAGCCAGGGAGGAGGAGGGCTTTCACCGCTTGCGCGGACCCGGGAGGGAGGAGGAGGGG
>JAYZBS010000035.1:0-24352 GCA_036338635.1 Pseudomonadota bacterium
CGCAAGCGTCACCGGTTCCAGATAACGGCCGGTAGTTCCACAGGCCGCGCCGGCGTAAAGCCAAAGTCACCTCACTCCGGATGTGGGCGCTCTTGCTATTGATAAAGGTCGCGCTGACCCGATGCGGTTCGACCGCAGGTCCGTCATCCTCAGAAGGCCCTCAGTTCCAACCACGCCAAGGGCTTAAAAAATGACCCACGAGTTCATTGGGTTGGAAGCTGTTCACCGTTTCGGCGCAGTCATCAGCTCCGGAGAAATGTGGCCGATGGAGATCAAAGTGAGACCTGCCTGCGCCGCGGCTGGTGAACAGCTTCACTAGCATAAGCCTCGAAAACAACGGGAAAAACCGGCCGGCGCCAAACGTAGAGACTAGTTTGTCTAGCGCATTTGGCGGAGCGAGAGGGATTCGAACCCTCGAGACGGTTTCCCGCCTACACACTTTCCAGGCGTGCGCCTTCGACCACTCGGCCACCGCTCCGTGCGGCGGGTCTAGCGTGGCGCGGCGCGCGGTGCAAGCCGGATGTCAAAGCTTGGAGACACGCTTTTGCAGTTCTGCAAGCTGGCGTCGGATGTCGGCCATATCCCGCTTGTCGTCAGGCGATGGCGTTTCAAAGCCTTCCGCGTCCAGATCATCGGGCTCGGGACCCGAGGCGCCACCGCGCCATCCGCCCATCATCGCCTTGAGGAACATCTGCTGCTGGCGCTGCAGTGCCTCGAAGCCTGGCATGGTCGCCATCGGGTGCGGGATCGCCGACATGTTCTCCATCAGCTTCGACTGGCCCTCGCGCAGCATCTCGAAGCTGGCGGCCAGAAACTGCGGGACTACGGACTGCGCGTTCCCGGCATAGCTGCGGACCAGATCCGTCAGCACGTCGAGAGGCAGGACATTTTCGCCCCGGCTCTCGTGTTCGGCGATGATCTGCAGAAGATATTGACGCGTCAGGTCGTCACCGGACTTGAGGTCGACGATCTTCACCTCTCGCCCCTCGCGGATGAACGCGGCGATGTCCTCGAGCGTGACGTAGTCGCTGGTTTCGGTGTTGTAGAGACGGCGGCTGGCGTAACGCTTGATCAGCAGCGGCGCAGTCGATGCAGCCATTACAGGGTCCTTGCGATGCATTTGGACCATGATGGATGCTGCGGTGGCGAAAGGCAAAGGAAAACCGCCCGACCACACATGCGAAAGGGGGCGGCAACGCCGCCCCCTTCCTAAACGGTCGCGATCAGATCACTTCGCCGCGGCGGTCGCGGCGGCCTTCTTGACCGTGGCGACGTTGTCGGCGGCGGCCTTCTCGGCAACGCTCTGACCTTCCGCGGTCATGTCCTTACCGGCCTTCAGCATCAGGTCGACAGTGTCCATCTGAACCTTCTTGGCAACTTCGGCGTAGGACGCCATGTGCTCGGCCGCCATTTCCGCCGAAGCCGAGGCGAAATCGCTCATGGCCTTGGCATAGTCGGCGGGCTCTTCCTTGATGGCGGCCAGCTCACCCATGCGGGCGATCGAGTCCTTGGCCCACTGGGCCGAGATCTCGGTCGAACGCTCGGCGGCGGTCAGCGCCACGCGGGTCAAACGCTCACCCAGCATGGTCTGCGACTTCATCGCGTCCTTCATCGAGCTGGTGTCGATCGGGAAGTTCGCCATCATGTCCTGCATGGTCTTGGCGAAATCGGGGGTCTTTGCCATGTCATTCACTCCTAGAGGTGCAGCGGTCCGCAGGTTGATGAAACGTCGCCGCTTTATTTCGGTGCACCCAATATGAATGCTGCACCGCAGCATTTCAAGAATTTTCTTCTGCGTTGCAGAAATTCTGGTACACGGACAGGGTGCTTGGCATAAGCCATTGACCGGACAGGATCAGGCGGCCCGATCATGGACATAGCGGCCTGGCGCAGGTTCCAGCCCTTCGTCCAGATCGCGCGCATCGACCATCGGCCCGGCGCGTTCCGCCAGCCATCCACCCCAATGCGGCCACCAGCTGCCCTCTGAGAAGGCCGCATGGTCTCGCCAAGCGTCGGCGCCGCCGATGAACCCGTGATCGCTGAGGTAGTGGCCGTATTTCTTCTTCGAGGGCGGGTTCACGATCCCGGCGATATGACCCGACTGAGACAGAATGAAGGTCTTGTCGCGCGACCCCATTTGCGCCACGCCACGCCAGCAGTCCTTCCAGGGGGCGATATGGTCAGATTCGCAGGCCACGGCGCAGAGCGGCACGGTGACGTCGGACAGCCGCAGCCTGTGGCCCAGCAGCTCGAAGCCGTCGCCGGCAAAGCCGTTCTGCTGGCACAGTCCGCGAAGGTACTGCATTGCCATTCGGCCAGGCAGGTTCGTGCTGTCGCCGTTCCAGAACAGCAGATCGAAGGCGGGCGGCGTCTCGCCCATCATATAGCTGCGGATGGCCGGCCCCCAGACCAGGTCGTTGGCGCGCAGGAAGCTCATCGTGCGGGCCATCAGCTGCGCCCGCATCAGGCCGTGGCGCTGCACCTCTTCGGCGATGCCGGCGACGAAATCCTCCTGCAGGAAGCTGGTGAACTCGCCCTGCTCGGAAAAATCCGTCAGCGTGGTGAACAACGTCGCGCCGTTCACGCGGTCGTCGCCGCGCTGGTTCAGCATGGCCAGCGTCAGCGCCAGCGTCGTGCCGGCGATGCAATAGCCGACGGCGTTCAACTGCCGCTGCCCCGTCAGGTCGCGGACGCGGTCCATCGCCTCGAGGTAGGCGCCGACGTAGTGCTCCATTCCGGTCTCGGCGAATTCCGGGGTCGGGTTGCGCCAGCTGACCACGAACAGGGTATGCCCCTGCCCCACCAGCCAGCGGATCAGGCTGTTCTGCGGCTTGAGGTCGAGGATGTAGAACTTGTTGATCCAGGGCGGGAAGATGATCAGCGGCAGGGCATGCACCTTGTCGGTGGCGGGCGCATACTGGATCAGCTCGAACAGTTCGCTGCGGTGAACCACCGACCCTGGGGCGGTGCCGATGTTCTCTCCGACCGTGAAGGCACTGCGGTCGGCCAAGGTCACGACCATCTCGCCGCCGTTCTGCTCGACGTCGCGGACAAGGTTCTCCAGCCCGCGGACCAGGCTTTCGCCTTCGGTCTCGATGGCCTTCTCCAGCGCGTCGGGATTGGTCGCCAGGAAATTCGTGGGCGCCATCATGTCGACGATCTGGTTGGTCAACCAGGTGATGCGGCGGCGGGCGACGTCGTCCGGCAGTTCCAGTCCCTGCGCCGCCTCGCGCAATGCGCGGGCGTTGGTCAGGTACTGCTTCTTGATCAGGTTGAAATAGGGGTGGCTCTGCCACAGCGGGTTCGCAAAGCGCTTGTCGGCGGGGCTGTCGTCCTCGGGCGCGGTCAGTTGGCCCTGCACCAGCGCCTGCTGGGCACGAGCATAGTTGGCCAGCGTCTCGCCCCAGAAGCTGACCTGAGTCTCGATCATCCTGGCCGGCTGTTCGGTCAGCGACTTTACGAAGCCCGCGGCCGCCGTCATGTAGAGGTCCGGTCCAGGCCCTTCGACCCCCGGATTGGGCAGGTTGCGATCGGCGAAGGCAGCCATCAGGCGGTGGCCCAGGATCTCGATCCGATCGATGTTCTGGGCCAGCTTCTTAGCAGTCGGCGCGTGGCCGGCCTCGACAAGCCGCGACAGCGCCTCGGCCGTCTTGTCCTGCGGATCGGGTTCCGCCTCGTCCGGCTGCGGCTCGGGGGCGGCAGGCTGGGGGGCAGCCGCCTGCGAGGGCGTACTTGCTGTAGCCGCCTTGGAGCGGCGGCGGGGCTTCGTTGCGGCCGGATCGGGTGGCGATCCGGCGTCCGCGCCCCCGTCGGTCGCGGTCTTGTCGCTCTGCGCCTTGGTCGTGCGCGATCTGCGGACAGTTTTACCCGCCCCGTCCGGCTGCCTTGCCATGACCTGGATTCCCCCCTATTGATGCCTTGATGATATGCGCAGGGCAGGCAAGGCGTAAACCCGGCTTTTGTTACGATCCGCCCCTGACGATCCCCTGCGTGATTTAGATGCCGCCGTGCAGCAAGGGGTGCAACATGCCGTCAAAAGGACTCAAGGGCGTCCTGTCCTATGACGCGATGGAGACGATCCGGAACACCAACGAATGGCTCGGCGCGACGGCGCGGGCCATGGGGTCGTATCCCGCCTTCGCGCTGATCCCGAATCCGACCTTCCGGATGCTCAGCGCCTGGGGCCGCGTCACCGAACGCAGCTTTGCCCGCATGGTGATCAAGCCCGACTGGGAAATCCCGCCAATCGCCGGCGCCGAGGGACAGGACCACGTCGTCTATGTCGAACCGGTGGTGAAGCGTGCCTTCGGCGACCTGATCCACTTCCGCGTCGCCCGCCGGGACCCGATGCCGCGCAAGGTGCTGCTGGTCGCGCCGATGTCCGGACACTACGCGACACTGATGCGGTCGACCGTCACTTCGCTGCTGTCGGATTGCGAGGTCTATGTCACCGACTGGCACAACGCCCGCGACATCCCCGTCAGCGAGGGCAAGTTCGATGTCGAGGATTACACGAAATACCTCGTCGATTTCATCCGGCATCTGGGCCCGGATGTGAACGTGATCGCCGTCTGCCAGCCCGCACCCCTGGCCCTGGCCGCGACCGCCATGCTGGCCGAGGACGACCCGGCGGCGCAGCCCCGCACGCTGACGCTGATCGGCGGACCGGTCGACCCCGACGCTGCCGCGACCGAGGTCACCGATTTCGGCAACCGCATCACCATGGGAGAGCTGGAGCATTTCGTGATCCAGTCCGTGGGCTTCAAGTATCGCGGCGCCGGCCGCATGGTCTATCCGGGACTGGCGCAGTTGGGCAGCTTCATCGGCATGAACGCCGAAAGCCATACCCGCGCATTCATCAACCAGATCTTCGCCGAGGCGCGTGGCACCGCATCCGACGGCGACAAGCACAACCGCTTCTATGATGAATACCTGGCGGTCATGGACATGACGGCGGAGTTCTATCTTTCAACGGTCGAGCGGATCTTCAAGAACCTCGAGATCGCGCAGAACCGCTTCACGGTGGACGGTCGCACCATTGACATCGGCAAGATCACCGACGTTGCGGTGATGACGGTCGAGGGGGCGAACGACGACATCTCGGCCCCCGGTCAGTGCGTGGCGGCGCTGGACCTCTGCGCCGGGGTTCCAGATGACAAAAAGGTGCAGCACCTGGAACCGGGTGCTGGACACTACGGCATCTTCGCCGGCAAATCCTGGCGCCTGAACATCCGTCCGCTGGTGCTGGACTTCATCGACGACAACGCCGCGCTGCCGGGCGAGGCCCGTCCCCCGCGTCGGCGGATGCAGGGCGGATCGACGGCGGATTGTGGTAAGAACGACCCGGTGGACAGCGACAAGATCGCCGTCTGAGGCGCAAGGAACCGGCCCCGAAGCGCGGTCGTTGACGTCCCGAACGCCGCCTGTCGCGGCAGGAAAGGACCAACATGACCGACCACGCCGACACGTTCTGGGACCGCCTCGACGACATTACCTCGGGGATGCTCGGGCTGACCGAGGATCCCCGCCTGATTCCGATGTCGCATTATGTCGACCGCGACAATCGCGCGCTGTGGTTCATCACCGCCAAGGGCACCGATCTGGCGCGCAGCCTGACCGGGTCGAAACCCGCGATCCACGTCGTCAGCGACCGCGACGAAGGGCTTTATGCCCGCATCCACGGCCGGCTGGCCCTGTCGACAGACCGCGCCAAGCTGGACGAGATCTGGAACGCCGTCGCCTCCAGCTGGTTCGAGGACGGCGAGAACGATCCCGACGTCCAACTGCTGCGCATGGACCTGTCAGAGGCCGAGGTCTGGGCCACCGGCGGCAACATCCGCTTCCTGTTCGAGATTGCGAAGTCGAAGGTCACAGGTGCCAAGCCCGACATGGGCGACCACTACTCGCTGACCTTCTGAACCAGCGCCTCGACGCTGTCGGTGATCAGACGCAGGCAGTCGGGCGTTGAGAATCTGTGATCGGCGCCCTTCACCAGCGTCAGCCGGATGTCGGGCCCGGTCGTGTGATTCAGCAGGTCCTGCGACCACGACGCCGGCACATCCTCGTCCGCCGTTCCCTGCAGCATCCGCACCGGGAACGGCAGATGCAGCGGCTGGTCCAGCACCAGATGCCGCCGCCCATCCTCGATCAGACGCCGGGTGATCACCAGCGGCTCTCCGTACTCGCTTGGGACCGGCACCTGACCGTCACGCATCAGTGCCGCCCGGTGGTTCTCGGAAAATCCCGCCCAGAATCCACGCTCGGTAAAGTCCGGCGCGGCGGCGATTGTCACAAGCCCTGCCATCCGCCGCGGCATGGAACGGGCGATCAGTAGGCTGATCCACCCGCCCATCGACGACCCCACCAGAAGCTGCGGCCCCTCGGTCAGCGCCTCGATCGCGCTGATTGCGTCCTCGCACCAGTCGCCGATGCAGCCGTCCTCGAACCGCCCGCCGCTTTCGCCATGACCTGAATAATCGAACCGCAGGAAGGCCCTGCCCCGCGCCCGCGCCCAATCCTGCAGATGGACCGCCTTTGTGCCTTGCATGTCGGAACGGAACCCGCCCAGGAAGACCACGCCGGGTCCCTGCCCCTCGGTCCGCTGATAGGCCAGCCGCCGCCCCTGCGGCGTGTCGAGCATGTCGGTCATCGTCGGCTCCTGCAACTTAGCGTCGCGCTTATCTTGACAGTTTTGCCGCCGGGGTCCATGCCTGCGGGCCGACATAACCCGCAGCCGGGCGTTCCGTGGGCGCCAAACCGACGAGGAGGACAGCATGTCCCAGATCTCACTCAGCTTTCCCGATGGCAATTCGCGCGACTATCCCGCCGGCGTGACGGCGGCCGAGGTCGCCGAGAGCATCGCGCCCAGCCTGGCCAAGCGCGCCATCTCGGCCAGCCTCGACGGCCGGCACATCGACCTGCAATGGCCGATCGACGGCAGCGGCGCCATCGCCATCCACACCCTGAAGGACGAGGCGCCGGCGCTGGAGCTGATCCGCCACGACTTCGCCCATGTCATGGCCCGCGCCGTGCAGGAAATCTGGCCCGAGGTGAAGGTCACCATTGGCCCGGTGCGCGACTATGGCTGGTTCTACGACTTCGACCGCGCCGAACCCTTCACGCCCGAGGACCTGGGCGCCATCGAGGCGAAGATGAAGGAGATCATCAACGCCCGCGATCCCGTCCGCACCGAGGTCTGGGACCGCGAACGCGCGGTCAGCTACTACAAGGACCGCGGCGAGCCGTTCAAGGTCGAGCTGATCGACCGCATCCCCGAGGGCGAGGACCTGCGGATGTACTGGCACGGCGACTGGCAGGATCTCTGCCGCGGCCCGCACCTGCAGAACACCGGCCAGCTGCCCGCCGATGCCTTCAAGCTGACCCATATCGCCGGCGCCTATTGGCTGGGCGACGCGTCCCGCCCGATGCTGCAGCGCATCTATGGCGTGGCCTTCCGCAACCGCGACGACCTGAAGGCCCACCTGCACATGCTGGAGGAAGCCGCCAAGCGCGACCACCGGAAGCTGGGTCGCGAGATGGACCTGTTCCACATGCAGGAAGAGGCGCCGGGCCAGATCTTTTGGCACCCGAACGGCTGGAACATCTATGTCACGCTTCAGGACTACATGCGCCGCAAGCAGCGCGCCGATGGCTATGTCGAGGTGAACACCCCCCAGGTCGTCAGCCGCAAGCTGTGGGAGGAGTCCGGCCACTGGGACAACTATCAGGAAAACATGTTTATCGTCGAAGTCGACGAGGAGCATGCCAAGACCAAGACGATCAACGCGCTGAAGCCGATGAACTGCCCCTGCCACGTTCAGGTCTTCAACCACGGCCTGAAATCCTATCGCGACCTGCCGCTGCGCATGGCCGAGTTCGGGTCCTGCAACCGCTATGAGCCTTCGGGCGCGCTGCACGGCATCATGCGGGTGCGCGGCTTTACGCAAGACGATGCGCATATCTTCTGCACCGAGGATCAGATCGAGGCCGAGACGAAGAAATTCATCGACTTCCTGGCCGGGATCTATGCCGACCTGGGCTTTACGGGCTGGCGCATCAAGCTGTCGACGCGACCTGAAAAGCGGATCGGCTCCGAGGAAAGCTGGGACCGGGCCGAGGCCGCTCTTGGCAACGCCTGCAAGGCCGCCGGGCATGATTTCACGATCTTTCCGGGCGAAGGCGCCTTCTATGGCCCCAAGCTGGAATTCGTGCTGACCGACGCGATCGGGCGCGACTGGCAATGCGGCACGCTGCAGGTGGACCCCAACCTGCCCGAACGCCTTGACGCGGAATACGTGGGTGCCGACGGTCACAAGCATCGGCCCATCATGCTGCACCGGGCGGTTCTGGGCAGCTTCGAGCGGTTCATCGGCATCCTGATCGAGAACAGCGCCGGCAAGCTGCCCTTCTGGCTGGCGCCGCGCCAGGTTGTCGTCGCGTCGATCGTGTCGGACGCCGACGGGTATGTCGCCGTGGTAGTCGAGGAACTGCGCCGCGCCGGCATCCGCGCCGAGGCCGACACCCGGAATGAGAAGATCAACTACAAGGTCCGCGAACATTCCGTGGCCAAGGTCCCGGCGATCCTGGCCATCGGCATGAAGGAGGTCGAGGAGCGGACCGTCTCGATGCGCCGGCTGGACAGCCAGGGCAGCCGGACGATGACCTTGGCCGAAGCGGTCGCCATGCTGAAAGCCGAGGCGACGCCGCCGGACCTTCGCTGAAATCTGCCGATGTCACCAAAGCTCCACGCGCGGCCCCGGCCACGCGTGAACTTCCTGCTTGCCTTTTAACGCGATTCGGGCATCCTCGCTTTTGCGTGAGCGAAGACTTTCTACCGCCTCCCTCTTGGGCAGCCGGAAGACCGAAAGCGGGCTGCACGGCCTGGCGCAATCCTGCGTCGGGATGACTTGAAGGAGAGAACGGTTATGGCGACCGGAACGGTTAAGTGGTTCAACGCCACCAAGGGTTATGGCTTCATCGCGCCCGACGATGGCGGCAAGGACGTGTTCGTGCACATTTCGGCCGTGGAACGTGCGGGCCTGACGGGGCTGCAGGACAACCAGAAGATCGGCTACGAGCTGCAGTCGGGCCGCGACGGCCGCGCCTCGGCCAGCGATCTGCGCCTGCTCTGATCGATCAGGACCTGATCTGAACGGCCCGCTTCCCGCGGGCCGTTTTTTATTGGGGGACCGTCAGGGGTGGCCCTGCGCCGCCCCCGCCTGCTAGGACTGGCCAACGGCAGCCACAGGAGGTGCTCATGACCCGTCTCGACATCTTCGCCGATCCCGTCTGCCCGTGGTGCCTGATCGGCAAAGTCGAACTTGACCGCGCGCTGGAATCCCGCCCCGACCACCCCTTCGCGATCACCTGGCATCCGTTCCGGTTGAACCCGCAGATGCCACCCGAAGGCATGGACCGCGTCGCCTATCTGCGCGCCAAGCTGGGCGACGATGCCGAGGCCGCGGGCCAGGCGCTGGCACAGCGCGCCGCAGGCCTGGGCCTGACGCTGAACCCGTCGCCGCGCGAACCCGACACCACCGACGCGCACCGCCTGATGCATTGGGCGGGCCTCGAAGGCGCGCAGGGCCGCGTCATGTCGGGCCTGCTGCGCGCGCATTGGCAAGAGGCGCAGGACATCGGCACCGCCGGCGTGCTGACCGGCATAGCCACGGCGGCCGGAATGGACGGCGCGGTGGTGGCGCGGCTTCTGGACAGCGACGCCGATCGCGAGGAGGTCGCCAGCCGGGAAGCCCATGCCCGCCAGCGGGGGATCAATTCGGTCCCGACCTTCGTCGTGGCAGACACCCATGCCGTCAGCGGCGCGCAACCTGCCGCGCTGTGGCAGCAGGTCATCGACGAGCTTATGACCGCAGCACGCTGAAGCGGCCTTACCGGGGATGACAGACCCATGCCGGAGGCCCGTCCGCACTTGCAGACTGTGCAAAGTTATCCTATGTGGCGGACTTGGAACCGACAGGTGACCCCCATGACCGATCTTGCCTTTGCCGGGGTGACGCCGCAGCGTCGCCTTCCGCTGCCCGAATTCATCGCGATGCTGGCCTTCCTGTTCGCCACCATCGCCTTCTCGATGGACGCCATGCTTCCGGCGCTGCCCCAGATCGCCGAGAGCTTGACACCCGACAACGTGAATCGCGCCCAGCTGATCCTGACGGGCTTCATGGCGGGGATGGGGCTCGGCACGCTGTTTGCGGGCCCGATTTCGGACGCATTGGGGCGCAAGCGCACGATCACCATAGGGTTCGCGATCTATATCGCCGGGGCAATCTGGGCGGTCTATGCGGATTCGCTCGAATCGCTGCTGCTGGCGCGTTTCGTGCAGGGGCTGGGGGCGGCGGCTCCGCGCATCGTGGGACTTGCGCTGGTCCGCGACCTCTACGAGGGGCGCGAGATGGCGCGGATCACCAGCTTCGTCATGATGATCTTCATCATGATCCCGGCCATCGCGCCGACGATCGGGGCTGGCATCATCGCCGTTGCGGGCTGGCACGGGGTCTTCCTGGCCTTCGTGGGCTTCGCGCTGATCGGCGGGCTGTGGCTGAACATCCGCCAGGCCGAGACGCTTCCACCAGAGCTTCGCCGCCCGCTGCGGTTCACCCCTCTTCTGGCCGCGGCGAAAGAGGTCCTGTCGGACCGGCAGGTCATGATGACGACGCTGGTCCTGACCTTGGGATTTGGACAGATGTTCGGGCTGCTCTCCTCGGCCCAGCAGCTGTTCGGCGAAACCTATGGCAAGGGCGAGAGCTTTCATCTGTGGTTCGCCGCCATGGCGCTGCTGTCGGGCAGCGGGACAGTCCTGAACGCGACCTTCGTGATCCGCTTCGGCATGCGGCGCATCGCCAAGTGGGCTTATGTCATGCAGACGGTCGTGTCGGCGACGGTGCTGACGCTGCTGCTGAGTGGCGTGCTGCCGGCGACCCTGCAGTTCCCGGTCTTCTTCTTCTGGGCGGTCAGCGTGTTCTTCATGGCCGGCGTGACCTTCGGCAACCTGAACGCGCTGGCGCTGCAGCGGATGGGGCACATCGCGGGCATGGCCGCGTCGATCATCGCGGCGATCTCGACCCTCTGCGCAGTGATGATCGCGGCGCCGGTGGGCCTGATGTATGACGGCACGGCCATCCCGGCCATGAGCGCCACGCTGATCTGTTCGGGGCTGGCCTGGTTCCTGATGCGTCACCTGCGGGACTGAAACCGCTTGACGCGGGGCGCAGGCCCCTTATAAGCGCGCACTTCATTGGTGTTGGTGGTCCCCGCAAGGGGAAGCCTGTCGGGCCTCGATCCTGTGTCGCGGCCAAAGGACAACGCCCTTCGACAACGCAAGAAGGAGATCAGCCGTGAGCAAGCGCACGTCTGCCAAGTACAAGATCGACCGCCGTATGGGCGAAAACATCTGGGGCCGCGCCAAGTCCCCGGTCAACCGCCGCGAATACGGCCCCGGCCAGCACGGCCAGCGCCGCAAGAACAAGCTGTCGGACTTCGGCACCCAGCTGCGCGCCAAGCAGAAGCTGAAGGGCTATTACGGCGACCTGACCGAAAAGCAGTTCCGCCGCATCTATGCCGAGGCCGAGCGCGTCAAGGGCGACACCGGCGAGAACCTGGTCGGCCTGCTGGAGCGCCGCCTGGACGCCGTCGTCTATCGCGCCAAGTTCGTCCCGACCATCTTCGCCGCCCGCCAGTTCGTGAACCACGGTCATATCGAGGTGAACGGCCAGCGCGTGAACATCCCGTCCTACCGCGTGAAGGAAGGCGACGTCATCTCGATCCGCGAGCGTTCGCGCCAGCTGGTCATCGTTCTGGAGGCCGTCGGCCTGACCGAGCGTGACGTTCCGGACTATCTGGACGTCGACCACAACAAGATGACGGCGACCTTCGTGCGCACCCCGGCCCTGGGCGACATCCCCTATGCCGTGCAGATGGAACCGAACCTGGTCGTCGAATTCTACGCGAAGAACTGATCTTCGCCACAGCGCATGCCTTTGGGGGCCGCATCAGTCGATGCGGCCTTTCTGCGTCTCGCGGCCACCGGGGCGCTTTGCCCGCCGGACCCGCAGGGTATATTTGACGGCCAAGGCAGGCCGCAAAGGATTTCCGGTTTTCTTGCGCCGGGCGCCGGACTACATGGGGCGCAGACAAGGATGAACCGATGACCCAGATAACCGTGCAGCCCGGCATCATGGACATCGCGCTCTATGTCAGCGGCGAGAGTGCGCTGGCGGGGCGCGAGGATGTGCTGAAGCTTTCCTCGAACGAGAACCCGTCGGGGTGCAGCCCCGCGGCTGTCGACGCCTTCAAGGCGGCCTCGGCCCAGCTGCACCGCTATCCCGCGACAGACCACCGGGCGCTGAGGATGGCCATCGGAGAGGTCCACGGGCTTGATCCCGATCGCATCATCTGCGGTGTGGGGTCGGACGAGGTGCTGCAATTCGTCGTCCAGGCCTATGCCGGACCGGGCGACGAGGTGATTACCACGGAACACGGCTTCTCGATGTACCCGATCCTGGCGCGGATGGTCGGGGCCACGCCCGTGACCGTCGCCGAGGCCGAGCGCCGGATCGACGTCGACGCGATCCTGGCAGCGGTGAGCAACCGCACGCGTATGGTCTTCCTGGCCAATCCGGCCAATCCGACCGGAACGATGATGACCGGGGCCGAGTTGCAGCGCCTGGTCGAGGGCCTGCCGCCGCAGGTGATCCTGGTTCATGACGGCGCCTATACCGAATTCGCGGCAGGCTTCGACGGCGGGGCGTCCATCGTCGACCGGCATCCGAACGTGATCATGACACGAACGTTTTCCAAGATCCACGGGTTGGGCGGGCTGCGGATCGGCTGGGGCTATGCCAGCCGCGAGATCATCGAGGTGCTGAACCGCATCCGCCAACCCTTCAACCTGTCGAACGCCCAGATGGCCGCCGCCGAGGCTGCGATCCGGGATGTGGATTTCACGTCGCGCTGCGCCGACCTCAATGCACGGATGCGCGACCGGATGAGAAACTCGCTGATCCAGATGGGCATCGCTTGCGACGAAAGCTTTGCGAACTTCGTCCTGGCCCGCTTCGACAGCGCCGACACCGCCGCGGCGGCCGACATGGCGCTGCGCGAGGACGGCATCCTGGTCCGCCGCGTCGGCGGCTATGGCCTGCCCGCTGCCCTCAGGATCACGGTGGGGGACGAGGACGGCGTCAACCGCGTACTGGACAGCCTGGGCCGCTTCATGGCAGGGCGCCGGGCATGAGCGTGATCTATGACCGCGTGGCGCTGATCGGGCTTGGCCTGATCGCCGGGTCGATGGCACTGGCGATCCGCGAGGGCGGGCTGGCGCGCGAGGTCACCGGCTATGCCCGCAGCCACTCCACGCGCGACATTGCGCGCGAGATCGACCTCTGCACCGTCTACGACACCGCGGCCGAGGCGGTGGCAGGCGCGGACCTGGTCGTACTGGCCGTTCCTGTCGGCGCGATGGGCGAGGTCATGGCCGAGATCGCGCCGCATCTGGCGCCGGGGGCGACGGTAACTGACGTCGGATCGGTCAAGCAGTCGGTCATCGACGCGGTCGCCCCGCATCTGCCGGCAGGCGTGCATTTCGTGCCGGGCCACCCCTTGGCCGGCACCGAGCATTCCGGCCCGCGCGCCGGTTTCCCCACGCTCTTTCGCAACCGCTGGTGGCTGCTGACCCCCCTGCCCGACAATGATCCCGATGCCATCGCGCGGCTCGACCGGCTGATCACCTCGATGGGCGCCAAGACCGACCGGATGGAGGCGCCGCATCATGACCTGGTCTTGGCGGTGACAAGCCACGCGCCGCACCTGATCGCCTATACGATGGTTGGCGTGGCCGATCACCTGCGGCGGGTTTCGGGCGAGGAGGTAATCCAATACTCGGCCGCGGGCTTTCGCGACTTCACCCGGATCGCGGCCAGTGATCCGACGATGTGGCGCGATGTCTTCCTGCACAACAAGGAGGCGACGCTGGACATCCTGGGTCGCTTCACCGAGGAGTTGTTCGTCCTGCAACGCGCCATCCGCATGGGCGACGGGCAGCAGCTGCACGATTACTTCACCCGCACGCGCGCCATCCGCCGAGGAATCATCGAAGCCGGCCAGGACACCGAGGCACCGGACTTTGGCCGCAGCCCCGGCGCCCGCGCCACCTAAGCCGGCCACGATACCCTTCCGTCCCGCGGTGCGCTGACCTACGTTCCACCTGAAAGGATGGACGGACGATGGACAGGATAGATTGGGTCTTCGGCTATGGCTCGCTGATCTGGAACCCCGGCTTCACGCCGGTCGAAACGGTCGCCGCGCGGCTTGGCGGCTTTGCCCGCAGCTTCTGCCTGAGGTCGATCCAGCACCGGGGAACCGAGGCGCTGCCGGGCCTCGTCCTGGGCCTCGACCCGCAGGAGGGGGCAACCTGCCAGGGACTCGCGCTGCGCATCGCGCCCGAGGACCACGACGCCGTCCTGGACGAACTGCGCCGTCGCGAGCTGGTCACTGATGCCTATCATGAGGCCATCCTGCCCCTCGACCTGGAAGACGGGCGGCAGGTCCGGGCGCTGGCCTATGTGATGCGGCGCGACCACTGGCAGTATGCCGGCGACCTTCCGCATGACGAACAGGCCCGCATCATCGCGATCGCGCAAGGCGGCCGGGGACCCAATTCGGAATACCTCTTCAACACCGCCTCGCACCTGGCCAGCATCGGGATGGCGGACGACCACCTCGAGGCGCTGTCGGCCAAGGTCCGGGCGCTGCAGGAAGGCAACGGCAAGGCACAGCGGTAACGCATTTGTGTCGCGATGCTTGGCAAGCGCGGGGCCGGTCCCTACAGTCGCGGAAGGAACGGCGGCAACGGGGTATCACGTGAGCGATCAGACCAATGGCGATCCGCAGGCCCCGTCGCGGCTGACCTTGACGAACCGTCGGCTGGCGGCGACCCGCGACCAGGCGCTGATCGGCAGCGGCATGCCGCCGCGCTTTTCTCAGCCGGTCCGCCAGATCCTGCTGATGCTGAGCGTTCTGGGGCTGGTGCTGGCGGGCGGCTGGTTCGCCTATGGGCGCATCCTGCCGATCTTCATGGCCAACCGCTGGCTGAACGGCCTGATCCTGGCGGTCTTCGCCATTGGCGTTTTGGCCTGTTTCTGGCAAGTCGGACAGCTGGTCCGGTCGGTCAGCTGGATCGAGCGTTTCGCCGCCCATCGGCGCGATGCCCAGCCAGGCGTTCCCGAGGATCAGGCCCCGCGCCTTCTGGCACCGCTGGCCGCGCTTCTGGGCACACGCGGCCCCCTGGGCGGGGCGATCTCGGCCAGTTCGGGGCGCTCGATCCTCGATTCCGTGGCCACGCGCATCGACGAGATCCGCGACATCACGCGGTACCTGGCAAACCTGCTGATCTTTCTTGGACTTCTCGGGACGTTCTATGGCCTTGCGACGACGGTTCCGGCGGTTGTGGACACGATTCGCGCGCTGGCGCCGCAGGACGGCCAGACCGGGCTGGAGGTCTTCGACCAGCTAATGACCGGGCTCGAGGCGCAGCTGGGCGGCATGGCGACGGCGTTCTCGTCCTCGCTTCTGGGTTTGGCGGGATCGCTTGTGGTCGGCCTTCTGGAACTGTTCGTCACCCATGGGCAGAACCGCTTCTATCGCGAGCTGGAAGAATGGATGTCGGGCTTCACGCGGCTCAGCATCGGTGCCGGCGATGGCGAGGGCGTGGACCAAGCTGCCTTGGCGGGCTTCCTGGAGCAGATGGCGGGCCAGATGGACCGGCTGCAAAGCTATCACGCCGAACGCGACGCGGTGCGTGAGGAGGCCGCGCTGATGGCCGACGAACGCGTGGTCGTGATGGCCCAGGCGGTCGAGGCGCTGGTGGACCGCAGCCGGACGGATGACGGCAGCGTACAGCTGACCACCGCGCTGACCCGCCTGGCCGATGGCCAGGACCGCCTTCTGGACGAGGCGCGCATCGCGCGGGAAACGGCCGCGCCGGTCGATCTGTCGCGTCTGGAACATGCACTGAAGGTTCTGGCGGCCGATCTGAACGACGGCCGTGACGAGATGGTGGCCGAGCTGCGATCCGACATCCTTGTCCTGACCCGGGCGGTCCGCGCGGCGCGCTTCGGCGATCCGTTCCGCGACGACCTTCTGCGCCGCGAACCCCTGCCCCATCACGGCGAGGGCTAGGCCATGCGGCTGGCACGGGGCGCATCGGGGCAGCGGTTCTCCTCGACCATCTGGCCGGGCTTCGTGGATGCGATGACCGCGCTGCTGATGGTGCTGATGTTCGTGCTGACCATCTTCATGGTCGTGCAGTCGGTGCTGCGCGAACAGATCAACACTCAGGACAGCACCATAACCGAACAGGTGCGCCAGATCTCTCGGCAGCAGCTGCAACTTGACACGCTTGGTCAGCAGGTCGGCGCGCTGAGCGAGGCCCTGACCGCCTCCGAGGAGCGCGAGGCCGACCTGTCCCGCGATCTTGAGGCCGAGACGGCCCGCGCCGCCGAGGCCGAGGCCGAGGCCCGCGACAGGGCCGCCCAGATCACCCGCCTGACCACGCAGCTCGACCGGGGCCAGGAGGAACTGCAGGCCGCGCAGAGCCGCCTGACCGATTTCGAGGCCGAGGTCGCTGCGTTGCTGGCCGCCCGCGCCGCCAGCGAGGAGCGGGTCGCCACGCTGCAGACCGAGTTGACCGAGGCGACCGAGCGCGCCTCGGCGGCCGAGCTGGCCGTGGCCGCCGCCAGGTCCGAGACCGACGCGCAGGCCGAAGCAGCGCGCCTGGCCGCCGCCCGGCGCGATGCGCTCGAGGCGCTCACAGCCGAGTTGCGCGCCCAGGTGAGCCAAGGTGAGGCGCAGTTGTCCGAGGCCAGAACCGCGCTTTCGGAAAGCCAGGCCCGCGCGGAACGCGCCGACGCCGCCATGACCGAGGCAGAGGAGACGCGGCTGGCCGAGGCCGAGGCCGCCCGTCTGCTGCGAGAGCGGCTGGAGACGGCCGATGCCGAACTGACCGCCATGACCCTCGCGTTGGAAGAGCGCCGCCGTGAAGCCGAGGAGACCCTGACGCTTCTGGCCGCCGCCAATGCCGCCCGCGAAGAGGCCGAGACCCTTGCGCAGGACAGCCTGTCGGACGCCGAACGCCAGGCCGCGCTGCTGACCACCGCCCGGCAGGAACTGGCCGAGCAGGAGGGCCTGGCCGAGGACAGCCAGCGCCGGGTCGCACTGCTGAACGAACAGGTGGCGCAGCTGACGGCGCAGCTGGGCTCGCTGCAGGCGCTGCTGGATGCCGCAGGCGACGACCAGGAAGAGGCCGAACTGCGGGTGGCGGAACTGGGCCAGCAGCTGAACGCCGCCCTGGTCCGCACCGCTGAGGAGACCCGCCGCCGCCTCGCGCTTGAAGAGGAAGCGCGCCAGGCGGCCGAGGCCGAGGCGCAGGACCTTGCCCGCTATCGCTCGGAATTCTTCGGCCGGTTGTCGCAAATCCTGTCCGGACGCGAAGGCGTGCAGGTCGTGGGCGACCGCTTTGTCTTCCAGTCCGAGGTGCTGTTCGCACCCGGCGAGGCAACGCTTTCGGCCGCCGGTCGTCAGCAGGTCGCGAACCTTGCCGAACTGCTGCAGGACATCGCTGCAGAGATCCCGCCAGAGATCGACTGGATCATCCGCGTCGATGGCCATACCGACAGCCTGCCGCTGTCGGGGCTGGGCCGGTATCGTGACAACTGGGAACTGAGCCAGGCCCGCGCGCTGGCCGTGGTCCGTTACCTGACCGACGAGCTGGGCTTTCCGGCAAACCGCCTGGCGCCCACCGGCTTCGCCGACACGCGGCCGGTGGCCGAGGGCGAGACCCCGGAAGGCCGCGCCCTGAACCGAAGGATCGAGCTGAAGCTGACCGAGCGCTGACGTACCCTGCCGGCGCCGTATTCCGCTGCGGTAACCCCGCCCGAACGCGCTAGTGGCCCACCGACTTCGAGAAGACGTTGATGATGACGACGCCCGCCACGATCAGCGCCAGCCCCAGCACCGCCGGCCCGTCAAGCCGCTGGCCGAAGACGACCCAGCCGATCAGGGCGACCAGCGCCACGCCGAACGCGCTCCAGATCGCGTAGGCGACGCCCAGGGGCAGTACCTTCAACGTCACGGACAGCAGATAGAAGCTGGCCAGATAGCAGACCGCCATGGCGAGTGTGGGCCATAAACGGGTGAACTGCTCGGACCGCTGCAGCATCGACGTGCCCAGAACTTCCAGGCTGATCGCCAGCAGCAGCGGGACATAGGGGGACTGGATCACGAATGGGCCTCGGTCGATGCGCGGGGAACGTCCAATCCTGCCATGCGCTTCAGATGACGCTCAATCTCGGAATTGATCTCGGCGCCGATCAGCAGGATCGTGGCGTTCAGCCACAGCCAGATCATCAGCGCAATGACCGCTCCGAGCGAACCGTAGGTCTCGTTGTAGTTGCCGAAATTCGCAGCATACCAGGAAAACAGCATCGACGTGACCACCAGCGCCACTGCGGCGAAGATCGCGCCCGGAGAGATCCAGCGCCAGCGCGACTTGGGTGCGGCCGGGCCATAGCGATAGACGGCGGCCAGCGCCAGCACCAGGACGCCGAACATAATTGGCCAGCGGATCACGGTGACCAGCATTTCCCCACCCCAGCTCATCGGCAGCAGGCGCAGCAGCGCGGGAATGACGGCGATGACTGCCAGCATCAGCGCGATCAACGCCAACCCCGAAAGGGTGAACAGCATCGCAACCAGGTTCAGGCGCACGAAGCTGCGCGTCTCGCGCTGAAAGAAGGCGACGTTCAGCGCCGACAGCAGCGCCTTCATGCCGCCATTGGCAGACCAGAACGCCACCAGCAGCGCGACGATCCCGGCCAGCGACAGCGCCCCGTTCGAGGCCGAGGCGATCGAGACCACCTGCCCCCTAATTATGTCCAAAGAACTTTCGGGCAGAAGGTTCCTCAGAAGCTCCAGGTGGGTCTGGATGGTCGCGGGGTCGGCATAGAGCCCATAGAGCGACACGAAGGCCGTAATCGCCGGGAATAGCGACAGCAGACCGAAGAACGTGATCCCGCCCGCAACCGATGTGACCCTGTCGGACCCGATCTGCGTCAGCACCGACTGCGCGACCTTCATCACGTCCCTGCGGCGCATGTCGCGCAGCCCGGGCATCCGTCCCCGACGGTTCAGGACCGGCGCCTGCGGACGCGGCGGGGCGGTTGCCTGCCCGGGGGCAGGCAGGCCAAAGCGCCGCCGCGTACCGTCGTCCAGCGGATCGAACAACGCTGACAGAACACCGGGCTTGGTCTTGCGGTCCGCCATCGTTCCCCCTACAGGCGATGCATGCGATCGGGGTCCTCGGGCTCGGCTGCGGGGCGGCGGTCTTCGGGCGCGACGGGCTGCGGGCCGGGGCTGCCGTTCAGGATCGCCTTCAACTGGTCGGCCGCGACCACGAAATCACCGAGAATCGAGTTCGCCTGTCGCGATACGCCCCGGAACGACTCGAATGCATCTGAAATCGACTGCGCGACGCCGTTCAGGCTGTCGGTCAGCTCCGTCGCGGTCCGCGTCAGGTCCTGGGCGAAGTTGCCGCGGGGGTGCCGCGCCTCGGCCGCCTCGACCCGTAGGCGCGCGGATTCGCGGTCATCCTCCAGCGCCTGCGCCCTGACCCGGCGGCGGACCTCGTCACGCTCGGCCTCGGTCATCTCGGCAAAGCGCGGGGCATGGACGGGTCCCTGGATGCGAGGGGCCGGATGCCTGGGGCCGATCAGCTTGCGCGCCGTCATGGTGGCCGCTGCCGTCAGCCCCGCGACGCCGAGCGCCATGCCACCCCAGACGATGACCTTCGTGGCGGTCGATGCATCTTTCGACAGGCCGCGGCTGGCTGACGGGATGCGGTGGCGGGCAGTGGGGTCATCCGTCAGATGTCCATCGGGAACCGGGCGGGGGCCGAAGCGCGTCTGGCTGGTACGATCGGCCTCGGCCGGCGGGGAATGGGGGTCCTGGGGGCGCATGACGGTCCTCGGCTGGCGGGTTGGTCTTGCAGGATCAACCCCTTGGCACATGGGATCGTTCCGCGCAGCCCCGGCGGGCGTCATGAAAACTTGCCCCCGCGGCAGGTCCCGGCTATGCCCCCGCCAACCGCAAAGGAGCCCAGCATGATCCCGCGTTACGCCCGCCCCGAAATGGTCGCCATCTGGTCGCCCGAGACCAAGTTCCGCATCTGGTACGAGATCGAGGCCCATGCCTGCGACGCCCAGGCCGACCTGGGCGTGATCCCGCGCGAAAACGCCGAGGCCGTGTGGAAGGCGAAGGATGTCGAATTAGACGTCGCACGCATCGATGAGATCGAGGCCGTCACCAAGCACGACGTCATCGCCTTCCTGACCCACCTCGCCGAACATGTGGGCAGCGATCAGGCGCGCTTCGTTCACCAGGGGATGACCAGCTCGGACGTTCTGGACACGACGCTGAACATCCAGCTGGTGCGCGCCGCCGACATGCTTCTGGCCGACATGGACCGCGTGCTGGCGGCGCTGAAGACCCGCGCCTACGAACACAAGGACACGGTCCGCATCGGGCGCAGCCACGGCATCCACGCCGAACCCACCACCATGGGCCTGACTTTCGCCCGCTTCTATGCCGAGATGGCGCGCGGCAAGGCGCGCCTTGAGGCCGCGCGCGAGGAAGTCGCCACCGGCGCGATCTCGGGCGCGGTCGGCACATTCGCCAATATCGACCCCGCGGTCGAAGAGCATGTCTGCGCCAAGCTCGGCCTGCGCCCCGAGCCGATCAGCACGCAGGTGATCCCGCGCGACCGGCATGCGATGTTCTTCGCCACGCTCGGTGTCATCGCCAGCAGCATGGAAAACATCGCCATCGAGATCCGCCACATGCAGCGCACCGAGGTGCTCGAGGCCGAGGAGTTCTTCAGCCCCGGCCAGAAGGGCAGCTCGGCCATGCCGCACAAGCGCAATCCCGTGCTGACGGAAAACCTGACCGGTCTGGCGCGCCTTGTCCGCATGACCGTGATCCCGGCGATGGAGAACGTGGCGCTCTGGCACGAACGCGACATCAGCCATTCGTCGGTCGAACGCGGCATCGCGCCTGACGCCACCATCACGCTGGATTTCGCGCTGAACCGCCTGGCGGGCGTCATCGAGAAGCTGGTGATCTATCCCGACAACATGCTGGCCAACATGAACAAGTTCAAGGGCCTGGTCATGTCGCAGCGGGTCCTGCTGGCCCTGACGCAGGCCGGCGTCAGCCGCGAGGACAGCTATCGCCTGGTGCAGCGCAACGCGATGAAGGTCTGGGAAAAAGGAGCCGACTTCAAGGAGGAGCTGCTGGCTGACCCCGAGGTGACCGCCGCCCTGACGCCCGCGCAGATCGAGGAGAAGTTCGATCTGGGCTATCACACCAAGCATGTCGACACGATCTTTGCCCGCGTCTTCGACACCCAGCCGCTGTAAAAGGCGGTCCCCGTCAACCTTGCGTTAGGGTTGTCGTGACAAGGTGCCCCTGACTGAACAGGACAGAGGGCGCCATGTCGAACCAGATCGGGCTCAGCCAGCGGCAGAAGGCCGCCGTCATCGTGCGGCTTCTGCTGGACGATGACGAGGTGTCGGGCCTCGACCGCCTGACCGCTGACGACCAGACGCTGCTGGCGCAGGAAATGGCCGGGATGCAGCTGGTCGACCGCCAAACCCGCGACGCCGTCATCACCGAGTTCTGCGACAGCCTCGAATCCGTCGGCGTCACCTTTCCGGGCGGTCTGGACGGGACGCTGGCGATGCTGGGCAAGCGCCTGTCCGACGACAGCAGCGACCGCCTGCAGCGCGCCGCCGCCATTGCCGGCAAATCCGACCCCTGGGCGCGCCTCTGCAAGCTGTCCAAGGACTCGCTGATCGCGCTCGCCACCTCCGAATCGATCGAGCTTGTGGCGCTGATGCTGTCGAAGCTGCCGGTCGAGGCCGCGTCCGCCACCTTCATGGGCCTGCCCCGCGACCGCGCGCGCGCCGTCGCTCAGGCCATGTCGATGACCTCGGGCGTCACGCCCGAGGCGCTGCGCCGCGTGGGCCTGGTTCTGCTGCAGGCGGCCGAGGCGCTGCCAAAGCCCGCAATCTCGACCCCCGCCACCGACCGCATGGGGGCGATCCTGAACTTCGCCACCGCCGATCTGCGGGACGAGGTGCTTGGCGCCCTGGACGAACGCGACGTGGATTTCGCCGACGGCGTCCGCCGGGCGATCTTCATCTTCGCGCATATCCCCGACCGGATCGAACCCCGCGACGTGCCCCGGATCGTGCGCGAACTGGACCAGCCAGTTTTGGTCAGGGCCCTGTCCGGGACCGCCGAAGCCGATGTCGCCGCCGCCGACTTCATCCTGTCGAACCTGTCGCAACGCATGGCAGACGGCTTGCGCGAGGAACGCGAGGCGCTTGGCAAGCTGCGCCCCAAGGACGTCGACGAGGCGATGACCGAGGTTGTCAGCGCCATCCGCCGGCTGGAGGAGACAGGTCAGCTGACCCTGCGCCTGCCGCAGGACGACGAATAGGCCGCTTGCCCCTGCACGCTTGCGCAGGATAGACCCGCCGGCGGAGGCCCTAGATGACGAACCAGATCGCGATCGCCCTGTTCCTGCTGATCTGCGCGGTCTTCGCCGCCGACCAGATCTGGTTTGGCGGAACGCTGCCGCTGACGGCCGCGCGGGGGCTGGACGACCTCATCGAATACCTCGCCTTCTGGCGCTGAAGCCGTTAGCGCACGTCATCCAGACGGCGTTTGCATCGCCCCGGAGGGCAGGCTAGAGGATGGCAACCGTCACCTGCACACGAGGGATACCCATGGCAGTCAAGGTCGCCATCAACGGCTTCGGTCGGATCGGTCGCAACGTCCTGCGCGCTATCATCGAATCCGGCCGCACCGACATCGAGGTCGTCGCCATCAACGATCTGGGCCCGGTCGAGACCAACGCCCACCTGCTGCGTTATGACAGCGTTCACGGCCGCTTCCCGGCCACGGTCACGGTCGACGGCTCCAGCATCGACGTCGGCCGCGGCCCGATCAAGGTGACCGCGATCCGCAACCCCGCCGAGCTGCCCTGGGGCGACATCGACGTCATCATGGAATGCACCGGCATCTTCACGTCGAAGGAGAAGGTGCAGCCGCACCTGTCGACCGGTGCCAAGCGGGTGCTGATCTCGGCCCCTGGCGAAGGCGCCGACAAGACCATCGTCTATGGCGTGAACCACGACACGCTGACCAAGGATGATCTGGTCGTCTCGAATGCCAGCTGTACGACGAACTGCCTGTCGCCGGTGGCCAAGGTGCTGAACGACACGATCGGCATCGATCGCGGCTTCATGACGACGATCCACAGCTATACCGGCGATCAGCCGACGCTGGACACGATGCACAAGGACCTCTACCGCGCCCGTGCCGCCGCGCTGTCGATGATCCCGACCTCGACCGGCGCCGCCAAGGCAGTGGGCCTGGTGCTGCCGGAACTGAAAGGCAAGCTGGACGGCGTCGCGATCCGCGTGCCGACACCGAACGTCTCGGTCGTGGACCTGGTCTTCGAAGCCAGCCGCGACACCTCGGTGGCCGAGATCAACGAGGCGATCAAGACCGCCGCCGATGGCCCGCTGAAGGGCATCCTTGGCTATACCGAGGAACAGCTGGTGTCATCGGACTTCAACCACGACCCGCATTCGTCGATCTTCCACATGGACCAGACCAAGGTCATGGAGGGCCGGATGGTCCGCATCCTGACTTGGTACGACAACGAGTGGGGCTTCTCGAACCGCATGTCAGATACCGCCGTAGCCATGGGCAAGCTGATCTGAACCACGCTCTCAAAGCATCGAAGCGGCGGGCATCCTCCCGCCGCTTTTTCATGCGTGGCCGGTCCCGCCCGCCGTCAGGCGGGTAGCCCCCGCGATGCGGAAACCCGCTCAGGATTCTCCATTCGGCCGCAGCACTTACCGCCCCAGGGGCTGCTCTCTTCAGTCGGCGTAGATCATGCGAACGCTCATCCCGCCATCGATGACGAAGCGCTGCCCCGTGACGAACCCGGCCTCGTCCGAGGCAAGCCACGCCACCAGCCCTGCCACGTCCTCGGGCCGCCCGACCCGGCCAACGGGATGCTGGTCTCTATCGGCATTGCAGTGCTGGACGTCCTGCCGCTTCGACCGCTTCTCCCAAGGGCCAGTCTCGATCCATCCCGGCAGGATCGTGTTGACCCTGATCTCGGGGCCGAGGCTGACCGCCAAGGCATGCGTCAACGCCACCAGCGCACCCTTGGCTGCGGCATAGGCCTCGGTTTCGGGCTCGGATTGCA
>JAYZBS010000036.1:0-22243 GCA_036338635.1 Pseudomonadota bacterium
ACCCTGACATACCCGCCGAGCGAGGCCGAGATGGGAAGCTGGTTCTTGCCGGCACCCAAGACGGACCATTGATACCGGTCCCCGAACAGCCGGTCGGCGGTACGCTCCATGTGCATTACGTCGTCGTAATGCGCTCCGATACCGCCCATCAGCCCGAAGACGGTCTGGATGAACAGCGGTCCCTGGACCAGCCCTTCGTCGAGGAGGTGCTGCAGATCATAGGGATGCGTCATGTCACAGCGTTCGAGCGCGGCTTGCAGGCGCCCATCATCGGACTGACGGTGTTGGAGAACCCTTCGGGCGGGCTGAACCCGCTGGCGGTAAACTATGTGCTGAAGCAGGGCGCCCGCTTCGTGTGGATGGCCCCCGCCTTATGCAAGAACCACATGGACGACCATCAACGTCAGCCGAGATTTCATCTCGGTCATTTCAGATGCTCCTTGCCGACAACGGCGACAAGGGACTTCACCTTATTCGGAAGCCCGCGGGCAAGTCAGCGCCTTGCCTTGTTACCCCTGCAACCAGTGATCAACACCTGGAGGGCGTCCCAGGTCACTGAAACTCGGAGAAAGGCCCGTTTTGCACTCAACGACAGCCGCTCGACACCTGAAGCATGACGTCCGCGGCGATGGATTGGCCGCGGACGTCATTTGATCGTCCTGCTTCAAGGGAAAGGCAAATCAAAGGCCCATGTTTTCGGGCGATCCGAGCATGATGTTCAGGTTCTGAACAGCTGCGCCAGACGCGCCCTTACCAAGGTTGTCCAGCACCGCGACGACCAACGCGCAGCCGGTGTCATCGTCGCCATGGACGCTGATCCGCAACCGGTTCGAGCCGTTGAGCGCGGTCGGATCGATGCGCGCGCCGATCTCCTCGGCGGTCGCCACCTCTACGAACTGCTGTCCGGCGTAGTGGTCTGACAGCGCTTGGTGCAGCGCCACCGCGCTGCGGTCGTCATCCATGTGCAGCGGCAGCTGCACAGCCATGCCTTGGGCGAAATTGCCGACCGAAGGCGCGAAGACCGGCTGCACCAGCAGGCCGCCATGGGTCATGATCTCGGGGATGTGCTTGTGGCGCTGATTCAGGCCATAGACGAAATGGGCGGGCGCCGTGCTTGCCTCGTACTCGCCGATCAGTGCCTTGCCGCCGCCCGTATAGCCGCTGACGGCGTGGATCGACAGGGCCTCGCCCTCGTCGATGAGGCCGGCGGCGACGAGGGGTGCGACGATGCCGATGGCGCCGGTTGAATAGCAGCCGGGGTTGCTGACAAGGCGAGCCGCGGCGATCATCTCGCGCATCTCGGCGGCCAGTTCGGGAAAGCCAAAGACCCAGTTCGGGTCGATCCGGTGTGCGGTCGAGGCGTCGATCAGGCGCACGTCCATATCGGCCGTCATGGCCACCGCCTCCCGCGCGGCGTCGTCGGGCAAGCACAGGATCGCCACGTCAGCTTCGGCGAAGGCTTCGGCGCGCGCCGACGCCTCCTTGCGGCGGGCGGGATCGACCTGGACCAGTCGGATGTCATCGCGTCCCAGCAGGCGTTCGCGGATCTGAAGTCCGGTGGTTCCGGCCTCGCCGTCGATGAAGACGCTGTGGGTCATGACATACCTCGCTTGATGGGTCGCGGCATGTCTAGCCGATCGCAAGCGACCTCACAACGGCGCTTCAGATGCTGCAGATCTCGGACCGGGTCAGGAAGCGTCGTTCCCGGCCATTGTCGAGGCTGAACATGCCGCCGCGTCCGGGGACGACGTCGATGATCAGGTCTGTGTGCTTCCACGCTTCGTACTGGCTGGCCGAGATGTAGAAGGGGGCGCCGCCGATCTCTCCCAGCTTGACGTCGCGGTCGCCCACCCGGAAATGGCCCTGTGGATAGCACATGGGCGACGATCCGTCGCAGCAGCCGCCCGACTGGTGGAACAGGACCGGGCCGTGATCGGCCACGATCTCGGCCAGAAGGTCCAGCGCCTCGGGGGTGGCGGTCACGGTGCTCATGCCTTCAATCTCCTCCTGAGGAACTTGAGGACCTGCTTTTCCTCGGGGTGCAGGTCGTCGTCCAGGCTTTCCTTGATCTTGCCCTGCAGGTCCAGCTTCAGGTCGCTGGCCAGATAGGCCTCGATCACCTGCGGGTGGACGTAGCATTTGCGGCAGATGGTCGGGGTGTTGCCAAGGCGGGCGGCGACAGCCTCGATCGCATCTCGGACGTTGCGCTTGGCGGCGGCGTCGCTGTCGGCGCGTTCATATTCGGCCAAGGCCAGTGCGGCCAGCACGGTGCCCGTCCAGGTGCGAAAGTCCTTGGCGGTGATTCGCCGACCGCTGATCCGGCGCAGATAGGCATTCACGTCGGTCGAGGTGATCTGGTGGTGTTCCCCGTCCTCGTCCAGGTACTGGAACAGGTGCTGGCCGGGAATGTCCTGCGCCGCCTTGACGATGCGCGCCACGCGCCGGTCGCGCAGGCCCAAGTCCCATTCCTTGCCGCCCTTGCCCTTGAAGCGAAAGCGCACCTCGTTGCCGTCGAAGGTGACATGGCGGTCGCGCAGGGTGGTCAGGCCGTGCGACTTGTTCTGCCTGGCGTAATCGGCGTTGCCGACGCGGATCATGGTGTTTTCCAGCAGATAAACGATGGTCGCCAGCACCTTGTCCGCAGGCAGGCCGCGCAACGACATGTCCTTGCGCACCCTTGCGCGCAGGCCGGGCAGCGCCTTGGCAAAATCGAACATGCGCTCGTACTTGGCACCGTCGCGGACCTCGCGGAAGGCGGCATGATAGCGGTACTGCTTGCGCCCCCGGTCGTCGCGACCGGTGGCCTGGATATGGCCGTTCGGATCGGGACAGATCCAGACGTCGGTGTAGGCCGGCGGAATGGCCAGCGCCGCCAGCCGCTTGCGTTCGGCCTTGTCGCGGATCGTGCGGCCTTCGGCGTCGCGATAGCTGAACCCCTTGCCGGCGCGAACCCGAGTGATCCCCGGCATATCGTCGTTGACGTAGACAAGGCCCGCACTTTCGGCGGCGTCTTCGGGGTCGATGATGCTGTCCTTGGGCATGGAGCGGTTCCGGCCATAGCTCGATCCGCCCCAACGCGGCTGGCCCCCCGCAGGTTGCGGGGAGCCGTCGCAGGATCAGAAGAAGCCCAGCTTCTTGGGGCTGTAGCTGACCAGCATGTTCTTGGTCTGCTGATAGTGATCCAGCATCATGCGGTGGTTTTCCCGACCGATGCCCGACTGCTTGTAGCCACCGAAGGCCGCATGAGCCGGATAGGCGTGATAGCAGTTGGTCCACACGCGGCCCGCCTGGATCGCCCGGCCGAATCGATAGCAGGTATTCGCATCGCGCGACCACACGCCAGCGCCCAGGCCATAGAGGGTGTCGTTGGCGATCGACAGCGCTTCGTCACTGTCCTTGAAGGTCGTCACCGACACGACGGGGCCGAAGATCTCCTCCTGGAAGACCCGCATCTTGTTGGTGCCCTTGAAGACCGTCGGCTTGATGTAGAAGCCGCCCGACAGTTCGCCCCCGTGATCGGCGGCCTCGCCCCCGGTCAGCACCTCGGCGCCTTCCTTGCGGCCGATGTCGAAGTAGGAAAGGATCTTCTCCTTCTGCTCGGACGACGCCTGCGCGCCGATCATCGTGGCGCTGTCGCGCGGGTCGCCCTGCACGATCGCCTCGACGCGCTTCAGCGCACGTTCCATGAAGCGGTCATAGATCTTCTCGTGGATCAGGGCGCGCGAGGGGCAGGTGCAGACCTCGCCCTGGTTCAGCGCGAACATGACGAATCCTTCGATCGCCTTGTCGAAATAGTCGTCGTCCTCGCGTGTCACGTCCTCGAAGAAGATGTTGGGGGACTTGCCGCCCAGTTCCAGCGTGACCGGGATCAGGTTCTCGGACGCGTATTGCATGATCAGCCGGCCGGTGGTGGTTTCCCCGGTGAAGGCGATCTTGGAAATCCGCGGGTTCGACGCCAGCGGCTTGCCGGCCTCCAGGCCGAAGCCGTTCACGATGTTCAGGACGCCCGGCGGCAGGATGTCGGCGATCAGTTCGGCGAAGACCATGATGGTCGCGGGGGTCTGCTCGGCCGGTTTCAGCACCACGCAGTTGCCGGCGGCCAGCGCCGGGGCCAGCTTCCAGCAGGCCATCAGCAGCGGGAAGTTCCATGGGATGATCTGGCCGACGACGCCCAGGGGCTCGTGGAAGTGATAGGCGACGGTGTCGTGGTCGATCTCGCTGATGCCGCCTTCCTGCGCACGGATGGCGCCGGCGAAATAGCGGAAATGGTCGATGGCCAGCGGCAGGTCGGCGGCCATCGTCTCGCGGATGGGCTTGCCGTTGTCCCAGGTCTCGGCGGTGGCCAGAAGCTGCAGGTTCTGCTCCATCCGGTCAGCGATCCTGATCAGCGCATTCGACCGTTCGGCCACCGAGGTCCGGCCCCAGGCTTCCTTGGCGGCATGGGCTGCATCCAGCGCCGCCTCAATGTCGTCGGCATTCGATCGGGCGATCTCGCCGATGTCGCCGCCGGTGATGGGTGTCGTGTTGGTGAAATAGCGTCCGGACTTGGGTGCAACCCACTGGCCGCCGATGAAGTTGTCATAGCGGGCGGCAAAGGGCATCACGCCCACGCCCTTGAATTCGTGCGTCTGGTCGTTCGGCATCTGGTCCTCCTCTCGATGTCCCGGACGCTCCCCTGTCCGGGTTGCCACAGATGTCGGTCAGCGCCTGATTCGAGGCAACAGCCGTTCCACGCCGCGCCGCAGAAGCTGTCTCATGCGTGAGACAGTCAGCCGTGATTTTCGCTGATCCCCAGCCGCGCCATGCGCCGATACATGGTCGCGCGCCCGATCCCCAACGCACGCGCGGCGGCCGACACGTTGCCGTCGGCGCGGGCCAGCGCTCTGACGACGGCGGCGCGTTCGCCGCGATCGAAGCCGTGCAGGTCGTCTTGGCGGCCCAGCAGGTCCGCCGCCGGACGCGGGCGCAGGCTGCCTTCGCGCTCCAGCCCCAGGACGCGGCGGGCGGCGCGGGTGGCGCCGATGGCCAGGTCGTCCTTGTCCACCGCCAGCAGCACCGCCTGATCGGCGTGATCGTCGGACGCGACCACGATCCGCGCCTGCGGAAAGCTGGACCGGAAGAACAGCGCCTCGATGGCGCGGGCGGTCTGCGCCACCTGCGCCCCGATCAGGCGGTTATAGCGTTCGGTCTGGTCGGCGCGCGCGCTGCTGACGTCCAGCGCCGCCAAGAGCCGTCCGTCAGGCCCCCAGATCGGCGCATCCATGCAGGACATGGCGGTGTTGCGGGTGTGGAAATGTTCGTCGCGGTGGATGGTGACCTGCCGCCCCTCGACCAGGCAGGTGCCGATGCCGTTCGTGCCCTGCGCAGCCTCGGACCAGTCGGCGCCACGCCACAGGCCCCAGTCGCGGAACTGCGCCGCATCGCCGTCGGACACCCGCTGGTCCAGCACCACACCCTGCGCGTCCGTCAGCAGCACGTTGCAGCCCGACAGCCCGACCAGATTGTAAAGCTGGTCGATCTGTGGCCCCGCTACATGCAGGAAGGCCGCCATCGCCTGATGCCGCTCGGCCAGTTCAGCGGCGGTCAGCCTGTCGGGCCGGCGACGGTCGGCCGGGTCGAGCCCGTGTTTCAGCATCGAGCGGCGCCAGGAGGCCGCCAAAGCCGAGGTCGCGCGCGGCGACCGCGACTGTTCCGCCACCAGGTCGGCGTGGCTGCGTTGCGTCATAGTTCCCCCTCCCCAGGGCTGACCCGACCATAGCAGATATCGGCGGCGGACAAGCTGCGAATTTCGTCGCAGCATCCGGCTGTCAGCGCACCGGGCCCTCGGGCTTGATCAGCCCGTCCTCGATCCGGCCCTGGTCGTCATGCGGAGCGGCAGGCGTGCTGCCGAGGCTGCCTGACGGCGCCGCGGCGCGAACCTCGAAGGGCGGTGGCGTGCCATCGCGGTAAAGCAGCGACTGACCGTCGTGGAAGAGATGCATCGTCTCGGGATCGGCCGTCAGCCTGACGCGGCGGCCGTTCAGCCCCGGATGGATGCCCGGCAGCTTGGCGATGATCGGCACCGTCTCGGCGTTGGTCCCGAAATAGAGCAGCGTCACCTCTCCCAGGGCCTCGGTCAGATCGACCGTGCCCTCGAAGACCGCTGCGTCGTCGGTTTCACGCATGTCCTCGGGGCGGACACCCAGATTGACCTGCATCCCCTCGTCCCCCGCACGGGTGGGAACCGCCACCCGCGCCTCAAGGCCGCCGTCCAGCGCAACAGTGGTCGTCTCTCCCGTGGCGGAGACACGGCCCGGCAGCAGGTTCATGGCGGGGCTGCCGATGAACTGCGCCACGAACTCGTTCACCGGGCGCTGGTACAGCTCCAGCGGCGCACCGACCTGGGCGATGCCACCGCCAGCCAGCACGACGATCCGGTCGGCCAAGGTCATCGCCTCGGTCTGGTCATGTGTCACATAGATCATCGTGCGGTCGGGCATCGAGGCCTTCAGCTGCGCGATCTCGATCCGGGTTGCCACCCGCAGCGCGGCGTCCAGGTTCGACAGCGGTTCGTCGAAAAGATAGACCTTCGGGTCGCGCACGATGGCGCGCCCGATGGCTACCCGCTGGCGCTGGCCGCCCGACAGGGCCTTGGGCAGGCGGTCCAGATAGGGCGTCAGCTGCAACATCCGGCCGGCGCGGTCGGTCGCCTCGCGGATCTGGTCCTTGGATTGACCCGCGATCTTCAGCGCGAACGCCATGTTGTCGCGCACCGTCATGTGGGGATAGAGCGCGTAGGACTGGAACACCATCGCGATGCCGCGCTGGCTGGGCGGGATGTCGTTCATCACCTGCCCGTCGATCTCCAGCGTGCCGCCGCTGATCTGTTCCAGCCCTGCGATCATCCGCAGGAGGGTGGATTTTCCGCAGCCGGAAGGGCCGACAAAGACGATGAATTCGCCGGACCGGATGGTCAGATCGATGTCTCGCAACACGTTCACGTCGCCATAGGACTTGGCGACATCCGTCAGTCTCAGATCGGCCATTCGCGGTTTCCTCCCCTACCCTTCGATGATCTGCACCTGCCAGGGTGCCAGCCCGCCCGCGTCTTCGTCGGACAGGTTGGCCCGGATCAGCAGGCTCTGGCGGTCGTCGGTGCGCCTGAAGGACAGCACCGGCCCCTCTGCCGTGATGTCGGTCATGTCGCCTTCGCGCAGCGCGCTGTGCTTGCGCCGCAGGCCGATGGCCCACCGATAGTGGTGCAACATCGACTGGGCGTCGGCCTCTTGCGCGACGACCGTGCGCTGCAGGTGGACATGCGGCACCGGCAGCCAGGGCTGGCTGGTCGAAAAGCCGCCGTTCACACCCATGTCCCAGACCATCGGCGTCCGGCAACCGTCGCGGCCCTTGAACTCGGGCCAGAACTCGATCCCATAAGGGTCGCGCAGGTCGTCGAAGGCCAGATCCGCCTCTGGCAGACCCAATTCCTCACCCTGATAGAGGCAGACGGCGCCGCGCAGGCACATCAGCACCGTGGCATAGGCCTTGGCGGCATGATCCGATAGGTTCCAGCGGGTGATGTGACGGACGACGTCATGGTTCGACATGGCCCAGCACGGGCAGGCGTTCGGCGCCGTCCCGTGCAGCTGGTCGAACACCTCGGCGATGCGTGCGGCTTGAAGGTCGTCGCCCGACAGGAAGTCGAAGACATAGGACATCTGCACGCGACCCGGCACCCCGGTATATTCCTCAAGCAGTTCCAGCGCGCGCTCGCTGTCGCCGATCTCGCCCACGACGGCAGCGCCATAGGGCGCGATCGCCTCGTAGAAACGTTCAAGGAAGGCGATGTTCTGGGGCTGCGACTTCGAGAACCGGTGGCTCTGATGATTGTAGGGGTTCACGCGGGGCGCGGTATCCGCACGGCGCAATTCAGGCGCCAGAGGCGGGTTGTCGCGCAGCTGGTCGTCGTGGAAATAGAAGTTGATCGTGTCCAGCCGGAAGCCGTCCACACCTTTTTCCAGCCAGAAGCGCGCCATCTCCAGCAGGGCGTCCTGGACCGCCGGGTTGTGGAAGTTCAAGTCAGGCTGCTGGGTCAGGAAGTTGTGCAGATAGTACTGCTCGCGACGCGCGTCCCAGTGCCAGGCACTGCCACCGAAGATCGACAGCCAGTTGTTCGGGGGCGTCCCGTCGGGCTTGGGATCGGCCCAGACATACCAGTCGGCCTTGGGGTTGTCCCTGGACGCCCGGCTTTCCTTGAACCAGGGATGCTGGTCAGAGGTGTGCGACATCACCAGGTCGATCATCACCTTCAGCCCCAGGTCGTGGGCGCTGGTCACCAGCCAGTCAAAATCGTCCATCGTCCCGAACAGCGGATCGATCCCACGATAATCGCTGACGTCGTAGCCAAAGTCCCTCATCGGAGAGGTGAAGAAGGGCGACACCCAGACCGCATCCACGCCCAATGACGCGACATAGGGCAGCCTTTGCGCGATCCCGGCGAGGTCGCCGATCCCGTTGCCCGTCGTGTCCTGGAAACTGCGCGGATAGATCTGGTAAATGATCCCGCCCCTCCACCAATCCGTCGTCGTTGCCGTCAATTCATCCACCTTTCACCGACCCGGCCAGCAATCCGCGGACCAGGTATTTCTGCATCGCGAAGAACACGAGCAGGGGAACGGCTATCGAGATAAAGGCGGAAGTTGCAAGGATCTCCCATTCACCTCCACGCGATCCCATCAGTTCGCGAAGAAGGCCTGTCATGACAAGCTGTTCGCGGGTGTTGCCCAGGAAGACCGTGGCCACCAGCAGGTCGTTCCAGACCCATAGGAACTGGAAGATCGCAAAGCTGGCCAGCGCCGGGAATGACAGCGGCAGGATGATGCGGCGGAAGATCTGGAAGTCGGTCGCGCCGTCCACGCGGGCGGATTCGATGATCTCTCGCGGCAGGCCCACCATGTAGTTGCGCAGAAGATAGACGGCCAGCGGCAGGCCGAAGCCGGTATGGGCCAACCAGATGCCCAGATAGCCTTTGCCGATGCCCAGTTCATTGTGCATCCGCAGCAGCGGGATCAGCGCCACCTGCAGCGGCACGACCAGCAGACCGACGACCGCCGCGGTCAGAAGGGCGCGGCCCGGAAACTGCATCCAGGCCAGCGCATAGGCCGCGAAGGCTGCGATCAGGATGGGGATGACGGTCGCCGGGATCGTCACTGTCATCGTGTTCATGAAGGCGCGCCCCAGCCCTCCCGCCGTCAGCACCCGGCCATAGTTCTCGGTCGTGAACTCGGGCGGAGAGATGGTGGTCGTGAAGATCCGCTCGCCCCGCGACAGCTCGAACGGCTCGGCCGAGGTCATGCGGTAGGTGCCGTCCTCGCTCACAGTCAACTCGATCCCATCGTCGATCTCTGTCGTGTCGCCGGGCTGGAATTCGGCCGGCTGACGCGCGCCGGTGCCCCAGGCGGACAGCTCTTGCGAGCCTTCGACCACGCTGCCCTCGATCACATAGACGCCATCCTGCTGGACCTGGTCATCGGCCGTTCCCGACCGGATGAAGCCGGTCTGTTCGGAGCCGGAAAACGACTGCCACCACCCCGAGGTCGAGATCTGGTCACGGTCGCGGAACGACGACACGAACAGCCCCAGCGTCGGGATCGTCCACAGCAGCACCAGCACGAAGGCCGCCAGGTTGACCGCCCATGCCAGCGAAGATTTCTGTCCCGCCATGCCTTCCATCAGCGCACCTCCTTGCGGGCGTTCCAGATGTTCCAGACCATGATCGGCGTGACCAGAACCATCAGGACGATCGCGATCGCCGAGCCGCGCCCATAGTCGGGCGTGCCGCGGAACATCCAGTCATACATCAGGTTGGCCAGCACCTGCGTGCCCCACTGCCCGTTGGTCATGACGAAGACGATGTCGAAGACCTTCAGCACGACGATGGTGATGGTGGTCCAGACGACCGCGATGGTGCCCATGATCTGCGGCACCTTGATCTTGAAGAAGACCTGCAGGGGGGACGCCCCGTCCAGGATCGCAGCCTCGATGGTTTCCTCGGGGATGCCGCGCAGGGCGGCCGACAGGATCACCATCGCAAAGCCCGTCTGGATCCAGACCAGCACGATCATCAGGAAGAAGTTGTTCCAGCCGGGCAGGGTCAGCCAGATGTGCGGCTCTCCTCCGAACTGGGTGACGATCCAGTTCAGCAGGCCGATCTGGGTCTCTCCGGCGGCGCGGTATTCATAGATGAACTTCCAGATGACGCCTGCACCGACAAAGCTGATGGCCATCGGCATGAAGATCAGCGACTTGCCGATATTGCCCCACTTGATGCGATCGGTCAGCTGCGCCGCCAGCAGGCCGAACAGCGTCGACAGCGCCGGCACGACCAGCAGCCATAACATGTTGTTCAGCATCGATTCCTGGAACTTGTCGTCGCCCAGCAACCAAAGATAGTTGTCGGCACCGACGAACTGCGCCCCGTTCGAGTTGAACAGGGACCGCCACAGGCTGTCCAGCACCGGATAGACCAGGTACATCGTCAGGAACACGATCGCCGGCCCCAGAAACAGCCAGGGCCTGATCTGGTTGGCGCGACGGATGTTGTCGCCCGCCCGGTCGCCCCTGGGCGGGTAGATCTTGTCGAGGATCCAGTTCGATCCCCAGAACCACGCCACGCAGCCGAAGACGCCGATGGCGATCGTGCTGATGGCCAGCCAGAACAGCTCCATCCCTTCCCCCTCCCTTGTCGAATAACAGCGCGGCGCCGACGCCGCGCCGATGCGCCATCAGTTCAGCGATGCCCAGGTGTCCTGGATCTGGTCGGCCACCTCCTGCGCGGACGACCCGCCGACAAAGTCGATCATCCCGGTCCAGAACGCCCCGGCGCCGATGGCCCCCGGCATCAGGTCGGACGCGTCGAAGCGGAACACGGTCGCATCCAGAAGGATTTGGCCCATGCGGCGCACGGTCTCGTCACCATAGGCTTCGGGGTTGGCGCCGGTATGCGGCGTCAGGAAACCCTGCTGCGCCATCCAGATCTCGTGTGCGGCGGGCGTCTGCAGGAAGTCGATGAACGCCATCGCCGCCGGATTGTCCGAGAGCACCGCGAACATCGTCCCGCCGCCCAGGACCGGCTGGCCGAGATCGCCCGATTCAGGCGCCGGCAGATAGAAGAAGTCAGCGTCCTGCCCGACCTCGGTTCCTTCGGGGAAGAAGGTGGGAATGAAGCTGGCCTGACGGTGCATGTAGCAGGACGGCGGGAACTCGAAGAGGCCTGCCGGGCTTTCGCGGAAATCGGTCGAGGTGACGGCGCCGGTGCCGCCGGCCACGAAGTCAGGGTTCTTGGCGAACCAGCCGAATTCCTCGATCGCGTTCACCACGACAGGATCGTTGAACGGCATCTCGTTCGTGACCCACTGGTCGTACTGTTCCGGCGTGGCCGTGCGCAGCATCAGGTCCTCGACCCAGTCGGTCGCGGGCCAGCCGGTCGCGCCGCCAGATCCCAGGCCGATGCACCAGGGCGTCTCGCCCTCCTCGGCGATCTGCTCGGTCAGGGCCTTCAGCTCTTCATAGGTTTCGGGGATCTCGTATCCGGCATCCTCGAAGTTCTCGGGGACATACCAGACCAGCGACTTCACGTCCGCCTTGTAGGGGAAGGCGTAGAGATGCTCCTCCCCCTCCGGGCCCTCGTAGGTACCAAGCTCGGCCCAGCTTTCGCCGGCGGCATAGTTCTCGCGCAGCCACTGCGCCGTGTCGTCGCCAAGCGGGCGCAGGAAGCCCTTCGCGGCCAGGTCGGCAGCCAGCCCCGGCTGCGGAAAGACCGCGACGTCCGGGGGCGAGCCAGCCTCGCTGTCGATGACGATCTGCTGTTCGAAGCTGTCGGAACCGGAATACTGCGCCTCGGCGCCGGTCACCTCGTTGAAATAGGCCAACACCGAGGAGAACAGTTCCTGGTCGCCGCCCAGCCACGGCCCGAGAATGTTGAAGCTCTGCCCTTCCAGGTCGGGATGGGCGGCAGCGAATTCGTCCAGGCTGGCCCAATTGATGCGGTCGTCGCTGCCCGGCTCGATCACCAGCTGCGCCTGCGCGATGCCGGTGGTCAGGGCAAGGACCGCGGCGGTCGTGAACAATGTCGTTTTCAAGTCTTCCTCCCTCGATGGTCCGGGACTTCAGGCCCCGTTGCTTGCGCCCGCATGACGGGCGGGCGCGTCAGATCAAGTCATTCCCATTCCAGTTCCTGGAAGGCGACCGTCGCGTCCCGTGCCACCGTCGCCTCAAAGGAAGTCCAATCCTTCTTCAACGGTTCCAATGCCTTGACGATCGCAGGCACGGCCAAGGACATTGGCTGCCCAGTATCGATGGCCTTGCGCGTCTCGGCCGTCAGGGCATCAAGGAACATCCGCTGCGATCCGGACGCCTCGGCCCAGGAACCGGCCACCGCGCCATGGCCCGGCACGATCAAGCGTGCCCCGGCGGCGGGGTCGCTGTCCAGCCATTCCAGCCACCCCCTCAGCGATCCGTCGACGACCGGGGTCAGTTCCCGAAACAGAAGGTCGCCCGCGAAGAAGGTCGCCGTCTGCCGGTCGAAGACGGTCAGATCGTTGTCGGTATGGGCAGTGGGCCAGGCCCTCAGATCCAGCACCCTGTCGCCCAGGTCGATCTGCATCTGGCCGTCCACGATCCCATCCGGCAGCACGACGCGGGTCCCCACCCATTCGGCCGAAGGATAGAGGTCCGCAAGATTGGCTAGGTATGCGCCGCCGCGCCCCTCAAGCGCCTGCGGCAGCGCGTGGTGGCCCAGGATCCGGGCCCCAGCCTCGGCAAAAACGGCCGCGCCGAAGCTGTGGTCGGGGTGCATGTGCGTGATGATCAGGTGGCTGATCGGCTTGTCGGTGATCCGCCGGATAGCGGTGTAAAGCGCCTGCCCCTCAGCCCGAGAGACGCCGGCATCGATCACCGCCACGCTGTCGCGGCCAATGACGACGCCCAGGTTGGCGATGCGCCCGTCGGCGCTGTCCTCCATCTGCAGGCTTTCGCCCAGGCTGACAAAGACGCCCGGAGCGACCGCCTGCAGTTCTGATGCCGGCAGGTCCGCGTTTTCCCGGCACGCAGGCGTCCCGCCCGTCAGGTCGGGATGCGCCCCCAGCCAATCGCCGGCGATTCGCCCTGCCTTCTCCAGGCACGCCTGCTGCGTCGCGGCATCGCCCTGCGGCAGCAAGACGCCCCCGCAGTCATCTGGCGCCGAGGCAAGGCAGACCGCCAGGATCAGGTGAAACATCGCGAAATTGCCTCTTTTCGATGTGCTCGATCACGCAGTTGCGACCTTTGTCGGGTTGATTCATCCTGCCCCTGAACTAAATTCAAATCCAGTCGCCTTCTTATCCTGGCGCAAACGGCATGTAGGAGGAGAACACATGGCCTGGACCAAACCGACCCTGACCGAGATCGCCTGCGGCATGGAAATCAACATGTACGCCCCTGCCGAGGACGAGCCCGTCCTGTTCTGAGCCTTGTCGGACAGATAAGGCAACGGCTCCGTCCGATCTGATCGGGCGGGGCTTTTTTCGTCAGGAAGAACCGATGCGGATCATCATCCTCGGGGCGGCGGCGGGCGGCGGCCTGCCGCAGTGGAACTGTGGCTGCGGCAACTGCAATGCCGCGCGCGCCGGCCGTATCCCGTCGCTGACCCAAAGCTCGATCGCCGTCAGTCCCGACGGGACGAACTGGGCGGTCCTTAACGCTTCGCCCGACATCCGGGCGCAGCTGGCGGCGACCCCGGCCCTGCATCCGACGGGGCCGCGCGACGTTCCGCTGCGGGCGGTCCTGGTCACGAACGGGGACATCGACCACGTGGCGGGGCTTCTGACCCTACGCGAAAGCCATCCCTTCGACCTGCTGGCCACCGCGGCCATTCACGACGCGCTGGCGGCGAACCCGATGATGGGGGCGGTGAACCCGAACTTCGTGCCTCGTCGCACGGTGTCTCTGGACCAGACGGTCGAACTGGTTCCCGGCCTGACCGCCACCCTGTTTGCCGTGCCCGGCAAGGTGCCGCTCTACCAAGAGGGCGAGGTGGTCGAGACGGGCCTTCTGGGTGAAAATACCGTCGGGGTGGAGTTGCGCGCCAATGGCCGCCGGGCGCTTTATATTCCCGGCTGCGCAGATCTGCCTGACTGGCTGCTTGACCGGATCGAGGGCGCCGACGCGCTGATGTTCGACGGCACGCTCTGGGATGACGACGAGATGATCCGCATGGGCCTGGGCCGCAAGACCGGCCGCCGGATGGGACACATGCCGGTGACCGACACGATGCCCGCGCTGGCCAGTGCGACGGTCGGTCAGCGCATCTTCGTCCACATGAACAATTCGAACCCGCTGACCGACCCCTCCAGCCCACAGGCCGTCGACGCGGCCCGCCAGGGGTGGCAGGTCGCCCGCGACGGAATGGAGATCACGCTGTGAAGGACATCCAGAGAACCGCCCAATCGCGCGAGGATTTCGAGGCCAGGCTGCGCGCCATCGGGGCCGAGCGGTATCACGACCGCCACCCTTTCCACGCCCGGCTGCATGGCGGCCAGTGCACCCCCGACGAGGTTCGGGCCTGGGTCATCAATCGCTGGATGTACCAGTCGCGCATTCCCATGAAGGATGCGGCCTTCATGAGCCGGGTCGAGGATCCCGCCCTGCGCCGCGCCTGGCGCAAGCGGATCGAGGACCACGACGGTGGCACGACCGAGGGCGGCGGCATCCGCCGCTGGCTGGCCCTGGCCGAGGCCGTGGGGCTGGACCCGGACTATGTCGCCAGCGGCGTGGGCATCATGCCGGCGACGCGCTTCGCCGTGGAGGCCTATGTCCGCTTCGTTCGCGACATGCCGCTGCTGGACGCGGTCGCCGCCAGCCTGACCGAACTGTTCGCGCCCAAGATCCACGCGCAGCGGATCGAGGGGCTTCTGGCGCATTACGATTTCGCCGATGACAGCAGCCTGTCCTATTTCAAGAAGCGCCTGACCGAGGCGCCCGAGGACGTGAAGTTCGGCCTCGATTACGTGCTGAACCACGCCGACACGCTGGAAAAGCAGGATGCGGCGGCGGCGGCGCTGACGTTCAAGACGGACGTTCTTTGGGCGCAGCTTGATGCGCTGTGGCACGGCTATGTCGAAGGCCACATCCCGCCCGGCGCCTGGAGCCCCGGAGAGGGGATGCGCGCATGACCGCGTTGATCGAGGCCCAGGACGTCCCCTACCTGCCACGCGGCGTCAGGCTGCAGGCCGACCGCGTGCGCGGCATCCGCGTCCTGCAGGCCCCCGAACGCGCCATGCAGCTGGACCAGATCGGAGAGGCGATCCTGTCGGAACTGGACGGCCGCCGCAGCATGGAAGCGATCGTGACGGATCTGGCCGCACGCTATCAGGCGCCGGCCGACCAGATCGCCGGCGACGTGCGCGACTTCCTGTCCGGCCTGATCGAGCGCCGGATGGTCTTCGTGAAGGACACGACATGAAGGATCTGGCACAGCAGCCCCGCGACCTGGACGGCAACCCCGTCACCCCCGGCCTGCCCATGGCAATGCTGGCCGAGGTGACGCACCGCTGTCCGCTGGCCTGCCCCTATTGCTCGAACCCCGTCGAACTGGTGCGTGCGCAGTCGGAAATCGGCGCCGATGTCTGGGGGCGCGTGTTCCGGCAGGCCGCCGACCTGGGCGTGCTGCAGGTCCACATCTCGGGCGGCGAACCGGGCGCACGGCGGGATCTGGCGCAGATCGTGGGCCATGCGCGGGACGCCGGGCTTTACGTGAACCTGATCACCTCGGGGATCGGGATCACCAGGCCCCGGCTGGAGGAGCTGGACCGCGCCGGCGTCGACCATGTGCAGCTGTCCCTGCAGGGCATTCGCCCCGACATGGCCGACCGGATCAGCGGCCATCCGGGGTCCTGGGACAAGAAGATGGGATTCGCCGACTGGGTGACGGAGATCGGCTTTCCCCTGACCATCAACGCCGTCGTCCACCGCCAGAACATGGAGCGACTCCCCGACATGATCGCGCTGGCCGAACGGCTCGGCGCGCGGCGGATCGAGGTGGCGACCGTCCAGTTCCACGGATGGGCCGATCTGAACCGCGCCGCGCTGATGCCGACGCGCGAACAGGCAGCCTTTGCGCGGCAGGTGGTGAACGATGCGCGCCTCCGCCTGCGCGGGCGGATGGTGATCGATTTCGTTCCCGCCGACCACCATGCCATCTATCCTAAGGCCTGCATGGGCGGCTGGGGCAGCACGGGCCTGAATGTCGGACCTGACGGCACGGTGCTGCCCTGCCACGCGGCGCAGTCGATCAAGTGGATGAAGTTCGAGAACGTGCAGGAGCGCAGCCTGTCAGACATCTGGCACCTGTCTGACAGCTTCAACGCCTTCCGCGGCACTGCCTGGATGCCAGAACCCTGTGCCAGCTGCGAACGCAAGACCGTCGATTTCGGCGGCTGCCGCTGCCAGGCGATGGCGCTGGCGGGCGATGCGCGGGCGACCGATCCCGTCTGCTCGAAGTCGCCGCTGCGTGATCAGGTCGTGGCGCGGGCCGAAGAGGACGCGGCCGCCACGACGGCAGACTTCATCTATCGGAGGATGAAAAAGGGAGGATAAGAGGATGAGACTCTGGCTGACCCTTGGCGCGGTCCTGCTGGCCGCGCCGGCCCTGGCGCAGGACAACCCCCTGCAGCCGTCGCCGACATGGGACGACTTGCGCGTGTCGGTCATCGGGCTGGACGACGAGCCGCCGGTGGACCCCGGCGTGCTGGACCTTGATGCGCCCATGCGGGCGCATGAGGCGGCGATCGTGCCCATTCATCTGACCCAACCCGCCGACGCCCCCGCGGTCGAGGCGCTGACCCTGGTCATCGACGAAAACCCGGCCCCCGTCGCCGCCGAATACACCTTCGGCGAGTCGCTGATGCCGCTGGACTTCGAGGTTCGCGTCCGCGTCGACAGTTATTCCGACGTGCGCGCCATCGCCACGCAGGCCGACGGCGGCATGGTGATGGCCGGGCGCTTCGTCAAGGCGGCGGGCGGATGTTCGGCCCCTGCCGGGAAGGACATGGCTGCGGTCGAAAGCACCATGGGCCAGATGCGCTGGCGCACGGCGCAGGACGGCGACCGCACCATCGGCACGTTGATGATCCGGCACCCGAACTTTTCCGGTCTGCAGCGCGATCAGGTCACGCTGCTCAACATCCCCGCCCATTTCATCGACCGGCTGGAGGTGCGCCAAGGCGACGATCTGCTGTTCACCATGGCGGCGGGAATATCGGTCAGCGAGGATCCGGTCTTCCGCTTTGCCTATCACCCGAACGGACAGCCCGTCCATGTCCATGTCGAGGATACCGAGGGCAACGTCTGGGACCAGACCTTCACTGCCGTCAGCGGATGACGCTCAAGCGACAAGTCGTCCCTATCCGACCTTCGTCGCAGCAATACGCTTGCTTTACCGGCAACCGTCCCTAAACTGTCACATGTGGCCGCATCTTGGAGGAGGGGTGGCCGCCGAGAGAGGGAGGAATGCCATGACCGCAGTCGCCATGCAGGCGCGTCCTGTGTCGTCACCGCGACCCACCGCAGACCAGGTCCGCGAGATCCTGATCGTGGACGACCATCCGCTGATGTGCGACGCGCTGGCGCTGACGCTGAAGATCAGCTTCGGCCTGAAGAACGTTCGCACGGCCCGCAGCCTGGCCGCGGCGGTGGACCAGATCCGCATGCAGGGCGCACCCGATGCGGTGATCCTGGACCTGAACCTTCCCGATGCCCGTGGCGCCGAAGGCATCGTGACGCTGCGCCGGCAGCTGCCCGGCGTGCCGATCACCATGATTTCGGCCGACCTGGAGGGCACGATGATCTCTGCCGCGATGGCGGCGGGGGCGCAGGGGTACATCAGCAAGTCGCTGTCGCGAGAGGCGCTGGTCGACAGCCTGCGCCGCATGTGGGACGGCGAACATGTCACTCCCGACTGCTATGACCCCACCCAAGACGATGCCGGCGACGAGGCCAAGGCCGAGCTGGCCCGCCGCTTCGCCACGCTGACGCCACAGCAGATGAAGATCCTGCGGCTGATCTGCCAAGGCAAGGCCAACAAGGAAATCAGCTACGAACTGTCCATCGCCGAGGCCACGGTCAAGACCCACATCACGGCGATCATGTCCAAGATCAACGCGCGCCGCCGCACGCAGGCGGTGCTTCTGGCGAATTCGGTCCGGCTGTTCGAGGCCGGTTGATGAACACCGGCCCGGCGGCGAAGGAGGGCGCATCCGGGCCGGTTGCTGTGCAGGCCGACCGCGGTGGGTCCGATCTGGTCCCGACCTTGCTGGACGGCCTGCGCGGCACAAATCCCGCACTCGTGCTGCTGTTCGGCGCCAAGGACGAGGGTCTGGCCGCGCTGCACGACGCACTGGCGGCCGGGCTTCCGGGCGATTGCATCATCGTGGGTTGCTCCTCGGCCGGCGAAATAGGGCCCGGCGGCTATTCCACCGACAGCGTGGTGGCGATCGGCTTTCCAGTGCGCCATTTCCGCGCCAGGACGCTGACCCTGCCCGATCTGGCGTCGCTGCCGGTGTCGGACTGGATGTCGCGCCTGCGGGCGATGCACCGGGACTTCGGCGCCGATCCCGCGCGCCGGCTGTTCGGCCTGCTGCTGGTCGACGGGCTGGCGGGCCAGGAGGACGCGCTGGTTGCGACGCTGGATGCGGCGCTTCCCTCGGTTCCGGTCATCGGCGGATCTGCGGGCGACGGTCTGGACTTCCGCCACACCTCGCTTCTGGCCGATGGTCAGGTCCGGTCGGACATCGCGGTCTTCGTCTTGGTCGAGACCGATCTCGACATCACCGAGGTCACCTTCGCGCATTTCAGCCCCACGCCCACACGCGCGGTCGTCACCTCCGCCATCCCCGAAAAGCGCCGAATTCTTGAGCTGAACGCTGAACCGGCGGCTGATGAATATGCCCGCCTGACCGGCCTGCCCCGCGCATCGCTGACCCCGACCGAGTTCGCGCGCCATCCGTTGCTGCTGCGCATGGGTCGGCGCCACCACGTGCGCGCCATCAGCGCGATCACCGACGACGGCGGGCTGTCGTTGATGTCGGCGATCGACACCGGCACCGTCCTGACACTGGGGCGGGCCGAGGACATGACACGCGGCTTCGCCGAGGCGCTGGAGGCGCTGCCCCGGCCGCCGCTGATGGTCCTTGCCTTCGACTGCATCCTGCGCCGCCTGGCGCTGGAGCGGGCGGGCCTGATCGGCTGCATGTCTGACATCTATCGCCGCCACCGCGTCGCGGGGTTCAACACCTATGGCGAACAGCACAGCGGCATGCATGTGAACCAGACCTTCGTCGGCCTGGCCTTCATGGTTCCGGATGGGGCTGGCGATGCTGCGTGACGATGATCCGCCGGCCCGGCAGATCGAGAAGCTGACCCGGATCAACCAGGTGCTGATCGACCGCATCGACCGGCTGGAGGAATCGCGTGGCTCGGCTTGGTCGATGTTTCAGGCTGCCGTCGCGCTTGAGCAGGAGGTCTTGGCCCGCACCCGCGACCTGGAACGCGCCATGGCCGACCTGTCGCAGAGGAACCGCGAACTGGCCGTGGCCCGCGCTGCCGCCGAAGAGGCGAACCGTTCGAAGACCCGCTTCCTACGCGCGGCCAGCCACGATCTTCTGCAGCCCCTGTCGGCCGCACGGCTGTTTCTGTCGGCGCTCGCCGATACGCAAATGGACGAACACCAGGCCGAACTGACGGACCGGCTTGGCAGCGCCTTCGAATCGGTCGAACAACTGATGCATGCTGTTCTGGACATCTCTCGGCTCGACAGCCAACGGATCGAGTTCAACCGCCAGCCCGTCGCGCTGGACGACCTCTTTCGCCGTCTGGCCGCCGAATTCGCCCCCCTGGCCGAGGCGAAGGGCCTGCGACTGACCTTCATGCCGACCGGCAACGTCGTGGAAAGCGACCCGATCTTCCTGCGCCGCATCGCGCAGAACCTGGTGTCGAACGCCATCAAGTACACGCAGCGCGGCGGCGTCGCGGTGGGCGCGCGGCGCCGGGGCGGGATGTGCTGGCTGTGCGTCTATGACACCGGGGTGGGCATTCCCGCCGTTGACCGCAACCGCATCTTCGATGAGTTCCAGCGCCTGTCCAGCGATGCGGCCACGCCCGGCATGGGACTGGGGCTGTCGATCGTGCGCCGCGCCTGCGCCAAGCTTGGACATCCGCTCAGCCTGAACTCCGAGGCAATGCGCGGCACCGCGTTCCGTGTCGGCCTGCCGCTGCTCGACGGCGGTCCAGATCCGGCGCTTCGGCCGGTCGACACGGCGATGCTGGCACTGCGCGGGCGTGTTGCCTTGGTGGTCGAGAACGACCCCGACATGCGTCGCGGATACGAGGTGATCCTGCGCGACCGACTTGGTATGGTCCCCCGCATCGCCGGCGATACGGCCGAGGCGCTGGCCACCATGGGCGAGGAGCCGCCGGACGTGATCCTGGCGGACTATCACCTCGAGAACGGAGAGACCGGCTTTGCCGCCGTCGAGGCGCTGCGGGCGGCCTCTGACCGGCCGGTGCCGGCGGTGATGGTCACCGCGCATCGCGATCCGGCCATCGCCCGCGTCTGCGCCGCGATGGACGTGCACCTGCTGGAAAAGCCAGTCCGGCCGACCGAGCTGGCCGACATGCTGGGCCGCCTGATGCCCTAAGACCAAGGGAGGACGCGCCCCTTGGCGGGGCTTGCGCCGGGGGCAGCACCTCGCATCATGAACGCACAGAGTTTGGGAGGACTTGAGATGAAACGCGCCATTGCAGCCTGCTGCCTGGGACTTGTCGCCCTGTCGCCGCTGCCCGGCCTGGCGGCCGAGGCCGGCGACGCCGTCTTCGCTGAACGCGGCCCCTGGGATCTGGGCGACGAGCGGCTGGACTATCGCATGACCGTCGAGGGTCCGGCTGCCGAAGGCTTCAGCCCCACCGCCGATGGTGCCCTGAGCCTGGTCGAAGGGGTCGACCCCAGCGACGGGCAGCCGGTTCTGGAACTGACCCAGACCACTGAGAACCGCGACCGCAAGATCGGGCCGTTCCCGATCTCGGGCGGCGATCCGGTGCTGACCTTCTTCCTGGAACAGACCGCGCGGGACATGGCGACGCTGACCGGCGGCAGTCCGCACTATATCCGCAACCGCATGAAGGACGCGCTGTTTCGCGGCGGAGAGATCGCGCGCGACGACGGCGTCACCACCGCCACTTTCCATCCGTTCGAGGAAGACCCGAACGCCGAGCGCATGAACGGCTTTCAGTCTCTGACCCTGACCTTCGTGATGGGCGATCCCACGGACCCTATCCGAGAGTTGCGTGCCGTCACCGGGGACACGCCGGGCTATCGCAACGAACTGGTGCTGGAGTGACCCGCCCGCTGCGGGCGGCCCCGCTGGCGGCGCTTTTGCTGCTGGCGGCGCCGGTCCATGCGCAGGCCGTCAACGATTATCCGACGAATGCGCGCGCGGAATACGTCTTCGCCTGCAGGGCGGCGAACGGCCAGACGCGCGACATGCTGGACCGCTGTTCCTGCGCGATCGACCGTATCGCCGAGGTTTTGCCCTATGACGATTACGTCAGCGCCGAGACCGTGCTGCGGATGCGCCAGACGACCGGCGAGCGTTCGGGCATGTTCCGGGGCATGGCTGCGCTGACGGAAACCGTCGCCACCCTGCGCCGGGCCGAGGCCGAGGCCGAAATCCTCTGCTTCTAATCAGGCCAGCGCCAGCCCGATCCCCGCGCCTGCCGCCAGCGCCAGAACGGTAACAAGCCACAGCGGCAGGGCGGGGCGCGGCTGGACCAGGGTCAGGTGCGCTTCCTCGGGGTGGGCGCGTTCCCATAACACCTGCTCGACGATCGCGGGCAGCAACGGGCCATAGCGCCCGACCGTCTGCGCCACCTGCGACAGATCGCGAAGCGCGGCCTTGGGACCGATGCCCGCCTTGATATAGTCCGAGACGACGGGCTTGGCGGCTTCCCAGATGTTCAGCTGCGGGTCCAGCGACCGGGCCACGCCCTCGACCACGACCATGGTACGCTGCAGCAGAATCAGCTCGGTCCGGGTCGGCATGCCGAAACGCTCGGTCACCTCGAACAGGTAGGACAGCAGGTTGGCCATGCTGATGCGGCTGGCGTCGGCGCCGAAGATCGGCTCTCCGACGGCGCGCAGCGCGCGGGCGAAGGCGGCCTCATCGCGGTCGCGGGG
>JAYZBS010000037.1:0-15102 GCA_036338635.1 Pseudomonadota bacterium
CTCGGCCCGATAGCGCCACGAAGGACGACCCCACGGCATGTTCGGTGCCGGAACGCGGAACGGCCGGTTCACCTTGTCCAGCGGGCATGGGCCTTCCTGTCGGGGATCGTCGTCTTGTGCGACTTGCCCCGGACCGAGCCATCGAGGTGCCATTGGTTCGAGCCTGACGGCGAAGGTTTTGGATGCCCATGCCCTTCAGCTTGGCGACGGTGGCGGGCAGACGCACCGCACGCTCGCGCACTTCGAGGGGGAACCTGTTCGTCGCCTTGCTCATGATGCTCCACCCTGCTCACATGTCGGAACCTCCGGCAAATTCGGTACAGTTCAGTGGCGTTCGGGGCGTCAATGCTGAAGCCCAACAGGGAGTGGCCCTCCGATAGCCGAACCACGTCATTGCCAATCGGCTCGACCAAGTCCGGATCGACGTCCGGCAGGGCCTTGACGAGTTTGCAGTTCACCGACCGCCGCGGGACCATTATAACCAAGCGCCGAACTGATTTGAGGCACCCCGATGCCGTCCAGCCCGTCTAGGTCTGCTGCGAAATGCGCTGAGACAAGTTCGACGGCGCATTTATGTTGGTTGTGCCGGTGGAGGCCGGGAAAAAAGCCTGAAACGGCTGCCCTGCCCGCCTCTGCCGCTTTCTCGCCACCGTGCGAAATGCGGGCCGGCATGTTTCCATCCGTAACTGAGCATACGTAACCGGGCGGCCCGCGCAACGGAGGCAAGGTCTGGATAGAATGCAGTTGTTTCTGCAGTTCATGAGAGCACCGTGAAGTTCTATGCCGGTGTGGATGTGTCGCTGCGGACGGTTGCGATCTGCAAGGTGGACGAGAAAGGCAGGGCGGGCTTGGAGCGGAGCGTTCCGTTCGAGATCGCGGATATTGAGGCATGCCTCCGTGGCTGGCCTCACTCGCAAAGACAGGTTGGGTTCGAGGTCGAGGCGATTAGCCAGCATCTGTTCTCCGGCCTCAAAGAAGGAGGCTTCGAGGTAGTGTGCATGGAAGCCCGGCAGGTCGACGCCGCGCTTTCAGCAGTGCGCAACAAGACAGACCGAGCGGACGCGCGCGGCATCGTACAGATACTAAGATCTGGCTGGTTCAGCCCGGTCCATATGAAAAGCCGCGAGGCGCATGCGATCCGGGCGCTGCTGACATCCCGCTAAGCGATCCAGCGCAAATGCATTAATCTTGGGAACGAGATCCGAGGGCTCCTCCGGGTTTTCCGACTGCGCCTGCCGCCTCGGGTTGATCAGGGCTTTTTGTACGCGCGGATTGGGAGCATCATTAAGGCCGATCCAGATCTGTCGCCCGCTTCTGTCGCTGCTCGATGCGCGCGGTGCTCTACAAAACCTACCGTGAGCTGGACAGGCGCGTGGAAGTGGCCGCCGGCCGCGATGAGATCTGTCTGCGATTCATGGCTATCCCGGTCGTGGGGCCAGTGGCCGCTCTCACCTTCCGGGCGGCTGTCGATGATCCGTCTCGGTTCGCCAGGTCCCGCATCGTGGCCGCCCATTTCGGCCTGACGCCGCGACGATATCAGTCGGGCAGGATGGACAATCCTCGACGGATCTCGAAGGCAGGGGATGCCGATGTCCGATCAGCGCTCAATTCCGTGGCCAATGCCATGATGATGAAGGCTGTCGCGAAATCCGGGATCAAAAGCTGGGGCCTGCGCCCGATGCGTCAAAAGAACGACGCCGGGCCGTCATCGCTGTCGCTAGAAAATTGTCGTTTGATGCATCGTATGTAGGTCGACGGCACCGAGTTCCGCCGTGAGCCGTCGGAGCGGCACCGCATGACCTGACGCCCTCAACGACCACGACGGGATCGTCCTCACCGGACGAGGTCCTTGGATGACGCTGAATATGGCTGCTGCGACTGAAGAGCGCCCGCGAGACTAAGCAGGGCGCTCCACAGCCAATCCGACACATGCATGCAGCGACCCTCAACTATCATGGGTCAGATCAGACTGCGGAGAGAAGCGTGAGCCGGATGAGTGACACCGGTCCCATGTGAATGGACGACAGAATGAGCTTGCTCCACATGCCCGATTAGATAAGGCAGGTGCAGAAGGCTGTGGGCACGATCAGGGAAGGCATTGAAGTTTCGCATCATCTCGTCATTCACGGGGCTGCAGCGCAGTTTTGAGGCCTCCGGGGGGGCCGGCTGCCTTGGTCCAAGATCTAGTCGGTAACAGGGCCGCGGACGCTTGCAATTGCTCAAAGGACACCAGGCGCGTGCCAAACACGAGCATGCGTCATGGCGTGCCCAGCTCATAGCGGAGCGACCGAAGAAGAATCGTTATTGTACGGAATTCTGTCAGACGCTTTCGCTCTGGCGATCGACCTCGGCGCGTGGTAAGCGAACCAAAGTGCTGCTATTCCTGAAGAATGCAGGCTCGTGCGGGTGTGGCGAAATTGGCAGACGCACCAGATTTAGGTTCTGGCGCCGCAAGGCGTGGGGGTTCAAGTCCCTCCACCCGCACCACATAGCTCCGGAAGGCGCGGTGTCCGCCCTGTCATGTTAGCCAAACTGTGAATACATGGCCTTGAATGGCAATCAGCCGCAGGAAATCGCCAATACGCGCAAAGCCTATCATACAGGCGACAATCGACGGCAGAATTTGAACGCCTTGCGCCATTAACGCTACTCGACATTTTTTAGTGGTTCCGGTCGATCTTTGACCACCTGTGGATCGCAAGACGAAGACAATTAAGACGCTAGTGGCGGACTGACGGGCTGTCATCTAGGATCAGGTCTTGAGCGACCATGCAGAGCACAGCGCAGTTGTTTCCTGTCACATCGTTCTGATTTCAGAAGGAATAAACCGCGCCCGTGGCAGGCGGTGGAAGGCTCAAAGATGCGTGATGCCACCTCCCACGCCGCAGAGTGCGAAATGACCCTGCGGAGGTGGGTCGAGGTCCCCTACCGCTTGAAGTGGCAGGAGATCCAGCAGGGATATGACGCTCAGGTCCGACCGCGGCAAGTTGGCCACCGTCACTATCAAAGGCTGCGGTCGTTCCCAAGGCAGCTGTTCGGGCGCCGCTCAACCGATCCGATAGTTCGGCGACTCTCGCGTGATCTGCACGTCGTGGACATGGCTTTCCTTGAGACCGGCACCGGTAATACGCACGAATTGGCAGTTCTTGCGCATCTCGGGCACAGTGGCGCAGCCGGTGTAGCCCATGGCTGCGCGGAGACCTCCAACGAGCTGGTGGATGACCGTTCCTGCGGGGCCCTTGTAGGGCACCTGCCCTTCGATTCCCTCGGGGACCAGCTTGTCGCTTGCGGCATCCTTCTGGAAATAGCGGTCGGCCGAACCACGCGCCATCGCGCCCAAGGAGCCCATGCCGCGATAGGATTTGAAGCTGCGGCCCTGGTATAGGATCATGTCGCCGGGGCTTTCGTCAGTGCCGGCGATCGCGCTGCCCACCATCGCGCAGCTGGCGCCTGCGGCAATGGCCTTGGCGAAGTCGCCCGAAAACTTGATGCCCCCGTCAGCGATGATCGGCACATCCCCGGCCGCCGACGCCGCATCCATGATCGCCGTCAACTGCGGCACGCCCACTCCGGCCACGATGCGTGTCGTGCAGATCGAGCCGGGACCGATCCCGACCTTCACCGCATCCGCGCCGGCGTCGATCAGGGCTTTCGTTCCTTCGGCGGTGGCGACGTTGCCGGCAACGACCTGCACGTCGTTCGACAGCGCCTTCACCCGCTCGACCGCCCGCGCGACGCCGGCGGAATGGCCGTGGGCCGTATCGATCACAACCATGTCGACGCCGGCATCGATCAGGGCCTGGCTACGCTCGAAACCCTCTTCCCCCACGGTCGAGGCGGCGGCCACGCGCAGCCGCCCCAAGTCATCCTTACAGGCCAACGGGTTCAGAACAGCCTTCTCGGTATCCTTCAGCGTCAGCAGACCGGTCAGCTTACCGTTGCCGTCGGTGACCAGCAGCTTCTCGATCCGGCGCGCCTTCATCAAGCTGATCGCTTCCGCGCGGTCTGCGGGTTCGCGCAGGATGGCCAGGTTGTCGGCCGTCATCATCGCACGCACCGGCGTCTTGTCGTCGCTGGCAAAACGCATGTCGCGGTTTGTCACGATGCCGACCACCCGGCCCGCGTCATCGACGACCGGGAACCCCGTGACGTTGTAGCGGTCCTGCAGCGCCTTGGCATCGGCCAGGGTCTGCTCTGGCGTCAGGGTGATCGGGCTATAGACGATGCCCGATTCGAACCGCTTGACCCGACGCACTTCGGCGGCCTGCTGTTCGGTCGTCAGGTTGCGGTGGATCACGCCCATACCCCCCGCCTGCGCCAGGGCGATGGCCATCCGGCTTTCCGTGACCGTATCCATCGCCGACGACAGAAGCGGGATGTTCATCCGGATGGCGCGGGTGACGTGGGTGGTCACGTCGGCGGTCGACGGCAGCACCGTCGAGGCGGCCGGAACCAGAAGAACGTCGTCGAAAGTGAGAGCCTCACGAATCTGCATGGGGGTGTCCTTGCGGCAAGATCGTTTGGCAGTTTCCCCTTTCACGCCAAGGCCGATTTGTCCAGCCCGAGGAAACACGTTGCACGGCGGCCACGATCCTCGGCCAAGCCCACCCGAACGTGACGTCAAAAGTCTGCGCTGATTGACCCGTAACGGTTGTGCGATACGGTGACGAAAAGAGGGCACATATGCCCAATTCGGGAGGACGAACATGAAGATCGCATTGTCCGGCATGGCCGCGCTGATGCTGGGGGCCGCGCCGCTCATGGCTGGGGGAATCGAACGCGCGCCTCAGTCGCTTGTCCCGCTGTTCGAGGACGGGAACTACGCCGAGCTGAGTTTTGGCGGAGTGGATCCTACCGTAGAGGGCACCGATGTCGCAGGCTTCCCGCTGGGCGATGTCGCGCAAGGCTATGGGTTCGCGGGGCTCGCCTACAAGCACCAGTTCACGCCCAACCTCTCGGGCGCAATCATCTTCGAGCAGCCATTCGGCGCTGATATCCGCTATCCCTCCTTCGCCGACGGCGGTTCGCTGCTGCTCGGCGACACTCTGGCCCGTGTCGATTCGACCACTTTCACGGCACTGGCGCGATACAAGTTCCAGAACAACTTCTCGATGCATGGCGGCTTTCGCGGTTCGCGCGCCGACGGTGAGGTGCGGCTGAACGGACTGGCCTACGGGCCGCTGTCGGGCTACGCCGTCGACCTAGATGCAGACACCGGAATTGGCTATGTCGCCGGCGTTGCGTGGGAGCGGCCTGACATCGCCGCCCGTGTCTCGCTAACCTACAACTCCGAAATCGAGCACGACTTCGACACCACGGAAAGCGGTCCCCTCATTGATCCCGATGGGCCGGGCCCCGCGCCCGCGCTTCCGCTGCTCGACGCCAGTTCCTCAACGACCGTTTCGACCCCCGAAAGTTGGAACCTCGACTTCCAGACAGGCGTCGCCGCCGACACGCTCGTCTTCGGTTCGATCCGGTGGGTCGAGTGGAGCGCGTTCCGCGTCGATCCGCAGCAGCTTGTTGCCGTCACGGGCGCCGGGCTTGTCGAACTCGAAAACACGACCACCTACACGCTCGGCGTCGGCCGCGCCTTCACGGACGCCTGGTCCGGCTCTGCATCCTTCACCTTCGAGAAAGAAGGCGACGACCTCGTTTCTCCGCTGGCCCCCACCAACGGGCGCAAGGGAATCACCCTCGCCGCGATCTACAACCAGGGCCCGATCAAGGTCACGACGGGCATTAACTATACCAGGCTCGGCGACGCGAGCCCCGAAACCGGGACGCCGGACGTCCAGCGCGCCAGTACGGAAGACGGCGACGCTTGGGGCGTCGGTGTCAGGATCGGCTACCGCTTCTGATCTGCCGCACGATCCTGGACGGCCCCGCTTTTGCGGGGCGTTCATGTCCGCCCGCAGATCGACGCAGCTGCCAATGCGAAACGCTGCATGGCCCTCTCTTGGATGGACCATCGACATGCTTGATGGCCGCACATTCCGAGCGGGGACGATCCTTCGGCGGTCGCGAGACGCAACCTAGATTGCGCTTCGAACCCTTCCCTTGCCCGGCTGCTGCGATTAGCTAGGGGCGATTTGGCAAGGGAAACCGCGGATGATCTATCGCAATGCAGCAGAGTGGCAGAGCGCTCCTTCCAGACGGATCGTACTTTTCGGCATGTCCGGCCTTGGTAAGACCTATCTCGCCTCGATGCTGCGCGGAACCGGCGACTGGTTCCACTACTCGGTCGATTACCGCATCGGCACGCGCTACATGGGTGAATACATCGCCGACAACTTCAAGCGCGAGGCGATGAAGGTTCCCTTCCTGCGCGATCTGCTGATGTCGGACAGCGTCTACATTGCCAGCAACATCACCTTCGACAACTTGGCCCCGCTCTCTACCTACCTTGGCAAGCCCGGCAGCCCCAGTCGCGGTGGACTGCCCTTCGGCGACTATTGCCAGCGACAAGACCAGCATCGCCGCGCCGAGATCGCGTCGCTTCTGGACACGCGCCACTTCATGGACCGTTCCCGCGACATCTATGCCCTGCCGCACTTCGTCTGCGACAGCGGCGGGTCCATCTGCGAAGTCGTGAACCCCGACGATCCCGACGATCCCGTGCTGACCGCGCTTGCGCGTGACCTGCTGATGGTCTGGATCAAGGGCAGCGACGCACATACCGCGGAACTGGTCCGTCGCTTCGACAAGGCGCCGAAGCCGATGTATTACCAGCCGCAGTTCCTGGAGCAGGCCTGGATCGCCTACCGCGTCGAGAAGGGCCTCGAGGAAGCGCAGGTCAACCCCGACGACTTCATCCGCTGGACTTATGCCCGCGCCCTCGCCCATCGCCAGCCGCGCTATCAGGCCATGGCTCGACGCGGGGTGACCATCCTCGCCGAGGAAGTGGCCGAGGTACGCAACCCCCAGGACTTCAACGACCTGATCGCCCGGGCCATCGCGCGCAAGGACAGCTGACATGCCGATCACCCTGAACGAGAACCTGCCTGCCTATCGCATCCTCTCCGAGGAAGGCGTCATGGTGATGTCCCCCGGTCGCGCCGCGACCCAGGACATCCGCCCGCTGCGGATCGGCCTGCTGAACCTGATGCCCAAGAAGATCCAGACCGAGAACCAGTTCGCCCGGGTCATCGGTGCAACCCCTCTGCAGATCGACTTTCAACTGATCCGCATGTCGGATCACGAAAGCCGCAACACCGCCGCGGACCACCTTGAAAGCTTCTACCGCCCCTTCCGCGAGGTCGAGGCGACCGGAGAGAAATTCGACGGCCTGATCATCACCGGCGCCCCGATCGAGCACCTGCCTTTCGAGCAGGTCACCTATTGGAACGAACTGACCCGTGTCTTCGCCTGGACCCAAACCCATGTCCATTCGACCTTCGGCGTCTGCTGGGGCGGTATGGCGATGGCTTGGCATTTCCATGGCCTGCCCAAGCACATCCTGCCTGCCAAGGCCTTCGGCTGCTTCAGGCACCGCAACCTGGCCCCGGCCTCGCCCTATCTGCGCGGGTTTTCCGACGACGTGCTGGTTCCCGTCAGCCGCTGGACCGAGATCCGGCAAGAGGATGTCGATACCCGCCCTGCCCTGACGACGCTTCTGGCCAGCCCCGAGGTCGGACCCTGCCTGCTGGCCGACCCGGCACACCGCGCAATTTATGTCTTCAACCACTTCGAATACGACAGCACGACGCTGAAAGAGGAACACGATCGCGACATGGCGGCGGGCAAGCCGGTCAACATCCCCGCGAACTATTATCCCGACGATGACACCTCGCAGGCGCCCCTGAACCGCTGGCGCAGCCATGCCCACCTGCTCTACGGTAACTGGATCAACGAGATATATCAGACGACATGGTATGACATGTCGCGCATCGGAGAAGGATGAGAGATGGCCGATCCTCAGCCCATGCCGGACCTGCCGCTGGTCGGGCAGATCACCGACTATCTGAACGAGGGCGCGCCGCCCGAGATCCGCAAGGCCATCGCCAAGGGCGGCCGCAAGGACGTGCTGGACGCGGACTTCCCGTACTCCGACGAGATGGACAAGGGCGACTACGAGGCGCAGATGGCCGACCTTCAGCTGCAGCTGGTCCGCCTGATGCACGACGTCCTTGCGACGGGTAAGCGGCTGGTTGTCCTGTTCGAAGGCCGTGACGCCGCCGGCAAGGGCGGCACGATCGGGCGCGTGCGAGAGAACCTGAACCCTCGGTCCGCCTATGTCGTCGCGCTGCCCAAGCCCAACGAACGCGAGGCGGGCCAGTGGTACTTCCAGCGCTATGTCGACTGGCTGCCGGCCGCCGGAGAGATCGCGCTGTTCGACCGCAGCTGGTACAATCGCGGCGTCGTCGAACGGGTCTTCGACTTCGTGACCGAGCCACAGCGCAACGCCTTCTTCCGGCAGCTTCCGGGGTTCGAGCAGACCCTAGTCGATGACGGCGTCATTCTGATCAAGCTGTGGCTGAATGTCGGCCGGGCCGAGCAGCTGCGCCGCTTCCTGGACCGGGAGAAGGACCCGCTGAAGCAGTGGAAGCTGAGTCCGATCGACGTCGAGGGGCTGGCACGGTGGGACGACTACAGCCGCGCCATCCACGAGACGCTGAACCTGTCCCATTCCCCCATAGCGCCCTGGACGGTCATCAGATCGGACGACAAGCGCCGCGCCAGGATCGCCGCCATCCAGACGATCCTGAAGTCCGTCGGCTTCGCCGGCCGGGACGACAGCGTCATCGGAGTGATCGATACCCAGATCGCCGGCGGCCCCGAGCTGCTCCGCAGCTGATGGCGCCTTGGCGCGACGGCGCCGCCATGCCAGAACCTTCCGGAAAGATCAGGGAGGGGAACATGGATCTGTCGAATTGCCGCGCCATCGTGACGGGGGGCGCATCCGGCCTTGGGGCGGCGACCGCCGCGCATTTTCGCAACCGCGGCGCCCAGGTCGTGGTGCTGGACCGTGACGAGGCCGGCGCTGACGCCGCCGCGGCCATTGGCGCGGGCTTTGCCCGAACCGACGTCACGGACGAAGCCAGCGTCCAGGCGGCCATCGCCCAAGCCGTCGAAACCATGGGCGGCATCGACGTCTGCGTAAATTGTGCGGGCATCGCGACCGGCGAAAGGACGCTTGGCCGCGACGGGCCGCACCGGCTGGACAGCTTTCGCCGCACCATCGAGATCAACCTGATTGGCAGCTTCAACGTCTTGCGACTGGCGGCCCAGCAGATGGCCCGGAACGAACGCGACATGAACGGGGTGATCGTCAACACGGCCTCCATCGCCGCATTCGACGGGCAGAAGGGCCAGGCAGCCTATGCGGCCTCCAAGGCGGGCATCGCGGGAATGACATTGCCGTTGTCGCGCGACTTCAGCAGCCAAGGCATCCGCGTCTGCGCCATCGCGCCAGGAATCTTCGCGACGCCGATGCTCAAGGGCCTGCCGTCCGAGGTGCAGGACAGCCTGGCAGCCGAGGTGACCTTCCCCAAGCGGCTCGGCGATCCTGATGAATATGCGCGCCTGGCGGCCTTCATCGTCGAGAACGACTATCTGAACGGAGAGACGATCCGCATCGATGGTGCCCTGCGGATGCGATAAGGCCCGCTTTCACGGCTGCGCGAAGCCCTTGCGCGGTCGTCTGACCGCCCTTAGCGTTGCAGGAAACACGCCTGCAGAGAGGTCTGATTTCATGCGTTTGCTGACAACCACCATTCTGGCGGCGGCAGCCCTGCCCGCCTATGCTGCCGATCCGGAATTGACCGTCTTCGATTGGGCCGGGTTCGAGGAGCCGTCGATCTATCAGGGCTATATGGACAAGCACGGCGACAGCCCGACCTATGCCTTCTATGGCGACGACGACGAGGCGTTCCAGAAGGTCGCGTCCGGTTTTCGCGCTGACGTCATCCATCCCTGCAGCCAGATGGTCGGTAAGTACCGCGACGCCGGTCTGATCGAGCCGTGGGACACGTCGCGCATCCCGAACTTCGACAAGATCGACGAGCGCTTCCTGGACAGCGAGGTCTTCCGCGACGACCAGGGCGTGTGGTTCATCCCGACCGATTGGGGCGCGACGGCCATCGCCTACAACACCGAGACGGTGCCCGAGGAGGACGTGGCCAGCCTCGACGTGTTCGTTAACCCGAAATACCAGGGCCGCACGTCACTGCCGGACAGCTCTGACGATGTCTGGGCGCTGGCCTATCTGGCGACCGGAACGACAGACTGGACGGACGTGACCGACGAACAGTTCCAGGCCGCCGCCGACTGGCTGCGCCAGGCGCACCAGAATGTCGCCGCCTATTGGGCGGACCCCTCCGAACAGGCGCAACTGATGGCCTCGGGCGCGGTGGACGTGGCATGGTCGTGGAACGACGGCGTGGTCTATCTGCAGGCGGACAACTACCCTGTGGGCTTTCAGCGCGAGGCCGAGGAGGGATCGTCGACCTTCTTCTGCGGTTATGTGAACGTGAAGGACGGGCCGGGCAGCGAAGACAAGGTTTATGACTTCATCAACGCCTGGCTAGAGCCGTCGGCCGGCAAGGCGCTGCTGGACACGATCGGCTATGGCCACACCTCGACCGAGGCAATGGCGACGATCGCCGATGAACCCGCCGTGGCCGAGGGCCTGTCCGAGATCGACGTGCCTGTACTGGCCCAGACCCCGAATGACCCCGAGCAACGACAGCGCCAACTGGCGGAGTTCGAGAAAATCAAGGCTGGATTCTGATCTGACAGCGTCCGGGGGCCGTTGCGTCCCCGGACGTTTTCAATCCGACAACTCCGCCGAGATGATGATGTCGGCGCCTGATACGGCGATCGGGACCGGATCGAGGCCGCAATCGGCGCCTTGAACAACCTCTCCGGTCGACTTGTCGAAGCTGGCGCCATGAGCCGTGCAAAGCAGTCTGGTACCGTCCGCAGACAGCAGGTTCGTGCCGCGATAATCCAGCGGCAGATATTGGTGCGGACAAGCGTTGACGAAGGCGCGGATCCTGTCGCCGTCGCGCAGCAGGATCAGCGGAAAATCTCCGCGCTCGGTCGTCACGGTCAGGGGATGCACGGCGGTAATCTCGGCCGCCGGGCAGATGCGCGTGCCGTGCGGTGGGCTGCTGCTGTAATCGGTCCAGGCCATGACCTGTGGGCGCGGCAGCCTCCTCGCTGCCGCGCCGCTCCTCCCTACTCGGCCGGGGCGGCGGTCAGGACGCCGCGCCGGATCTGGTCTTCCTCGATCGATTCGAACAGGGCGCGGAAATTGCCCTCGCCGAAGCCGTCGTCGCCCTTCCTCTGGATGAACTCGAAGAAGATCGGTCCGATCACCGTTTTCGAGAAGATCTGCAGCAGGATACGGGTCTCTCCGCCTCCGACGACGCCCTCGCCGTCGATCAGGATACCACGCGCCTTCATGCGGTCGATCGGCTCTTCATGGCCCTTCACACGGCGGTGCGACATCTCGTAGTAGGTGTCGGGCGGCCCGGGCATAAACTCCATCCCGGCCTCGGCGATCTTGTCGGTGCCGGCGTAGATGTCGTTCGACGCGATGGCGATGTGCTGGATGCCCTCGCCCTTGTATTCGCGCAGGTACTCCTCGATCTGGCTGTGCTCGTCAGTGCTCTCGTTGATCGGGATGCGGATCTTGCCGTCTGGCGAGGTCAGGGCGCGGCTGACCAGGCCCGTTTGCTTGCCCTTGATGTCGAAATACTTGATCTCGCGGAAGTTGAACGTGTCGTGGTAGAACTTGTACCACGTGTCCATGTTGCCCCGGATCACGTTGTGGGTCAGGTGATCCAGATAAAAGAAGCCGAACCCGTCGGGACGCGGGTCGGCCTCGCCCAGCCAGTCGAAATTGGCCTCATAGGCACTGCCGTCGGCGCCATAACGGTCAATGAAATAGAGCAGCGATCCGCCGATACCCAGCACGGCCGGTGCATCGATCGACTTGCCGGACCCGGTATATTCGGTCGCGCCCAAGTCCAGCGCCCGCTTCAGCGCCACCTGGGCGTCGACGACCCGCCAGGCCATCGCAGGGGCGCAGGGACCGTGCTCGGCCACGAAACCGGCCGCGTGGCTGTCAGGCTCGGCGTTCAGCAGGTAGTTGATGTCGCCCTGACGATAGAGCGTAATGTTCTTGGTCTTGTGCCTGGCGACCGGGATGAAGCCCATCTGGCGGAAGATCCGATCAAGCACGGTCGGATCGGTATGGGCGTATTCGACGAACTCGAAGCCGTCGGTGCCGGCGGGGTTGGTCTGGCTGATGGTCGCCTTGGGGGCGTCGTGCGGAAACGGTCCCATGGTTTCTCCTCCTGTGAGCTTGTTGGGATCATACGACCATGATCATGCACGGGGCTTGCAATTGATGTCGGTTCAACAAGATAAACGCATGAATGGCGCGCCTTTGGTGCGATTAGTGCATGAGGTGTGCTTGGATCGATTTGACGACGCTATCTTGGCTGCGCTGCAGCGCGACGGAGCGCTGACCAATGCTGCCCTGGCCGAGGTCGTCGGCCTGTCCGCGTCGCAGATCTCTCGTCGCCGCGCGGCGCTGGAGGAAGCGGGCATCATCGAAGGCTATTCTGCCCGTCTGTCGGCTGCCAAACTTGGCCACGGCTTTCGCGCGATCATCCGCGTCAACCTGCGCGGCCATGGCCAGGGTCGAGAGGAAGAGTTCGCCCGCTTTGTGGCCAGCCAGCCGATGATCCGGTCCGCCTTCTCGGTTTCGGGCGACGCCGACTATGTCCTGGACATCAGGGCGCGCGATCTGGACGGCTTTGCCGATTTTGTCCACCGCCACCTTCTGCCCCACCCCCAAGTCGCGCAGGTAAGGTCCGAGATCGTGCTGAAAACGCTGAAGGACGAACGGGGGGTGCCGCTCTGACTTGCGCGCGGCTCATGATCTTGTCCAGAATTATGAATTTGCTGACGGGCGCAGGGCGGACTATATCACGGGCTTCAAGCGAAAGGCCCTGCCCATGCCCCTGCCCCCGTCTGCCGCCTTTGCGGCGCTGAACAAAGCCGCCGCCGAACGCATCTTGATCCTGGACGGGGCCATGGGAACGCAGATCCAAGCCTTGGCCCTGGGCGAGGATGACTATACCGGGCACGGGTCGGGCCACGCCTGCCGCCACCACTCGGATCATCCGCAGACCGGCAACAATGACCTGCTGATCCTGACCCAGCCCGAGGCGGTCGAGCAGATCCACTACAACTATGCCATCGCCGGCGCCGACATCGTCGAGACGAACACCTTCTCGGCGACGACCATCGCCCAGGCCGATTACGGGATGCAGGCGGCGGTCCATGACCTGAACGTCGAAGGGGCGCGGGTCGTGCGTCGGGCCTTGGATCGCGCCACGGCCGAGGATGGCCGGCCCCGTTTTGTCGCAGGCGCACTGGGGCCGACGAACCGCACCGCGTCGATGAGCCCCGACGTCAACGACCCCGGCTATCGCGCGGTGACCTTCGAGGATCTGCGCATTGCCTATCACCAGCAGGCCCGCGGGTTGATCGAGGGCGGCGCCGACATCCTTCTGATCGAGACGATCTTCGACACCCTGAACGCCAAGGCCGCCATCTTTGCCTGCATCCAGGCGATGGAGGAATACGGCCAGCGCCTGCCGGTCATGATCTCGGGCACGATCACGGACGCCTCGGGGCGGACGTTGTCGGGGCAGACGCCGACCGCCTTCTGGCACTCGGTGCGCCACGCGAACCCCTGGTCCATCGGACTGAACTGCGCGCTTGGGGCGGCCGCAATGCGACCGCACCTGGCGGAGCTGTCGGCAGTGGCCGACACGCTGATCTGCGCTTATCCCAATGCCGGCCTGCCCAATGCCTTCGGGCAATATGACGAAGGGCCGAACGACACCGCCCCGCAGGTGGCCGAATTTGCGCGTGAAGGTCTGGTCAACGTCGTGGGTGGCTGCTGCGGCACGACCCCCGACCACATCCGCGCCATCGCCGATGCCGTTGCCGGTTTCGCCCCCAGAAAGGTGCCCGCTTATGCCTGACCGTACCCTACGCCTTTCAGGCCTCGAACCTTTCATTCTGACGCCGGACATCCCCTTCGTGAACGTGGGGGAACGCACGAACGTCACCGGCAGCGCGCGTTTTCGCAAGCTGATCAAGAACCGCGACTACGCCGCCGCGCTGGATGTCGCCCGCGATCAGGTGGAGAACGGCGCACAGATCATCGACATCAACATGGATGAGGGGCTGATCGACAGCCGGGCCGCCATGGTCGAGTTCCTGAACCTGGTGGCGGCCGAACCCGACATCGCCCGCGTGCCGGTCATGATCGACAGCTCCAAATGGGAGGTGATCGAGGCCGGTCTGCAATGCGTGCAGGGCAAACCGGTGGTGAACTCGATCTCCATGAAGGAGGGTGAAGACCAGTTCCGCCACCAGGCCCGCCTCTGCCTCGCCTATGGCGCCGCGGTCGTGGTCATGGCCTTCGACGAGCTGGGCCAGGCAGACACCGCCGCCCGGAAGATCGAGATCTGCCAGCGCGCCTATCGCATCCTGGTGGACGAGGTGGGCTTCCCACCCGAGGACATCATCTTCGACCCGAATATCTTCGCCGTGGCGACGGGCATCGAGGAGCACAACAACTACGGCGTCGATTTCATCGAGGCAACACGCTGGATTCGCCAGAATTTGCCGCATGCCCATGTCTCGGGCGGCGTGTCGAACCTCAGCTTCAGCTTCCGCGGCAACGAACCTGTGCGCGAGGCGATGCACGCGGTGTTTCTTTACCACGCCATCCAGGCAGGGATGGACATGGGCATCGTCAACGCGGGGCAGTTGGCGGTCTATGACCAGATCGACCCCGAGCTGCGCGAGGCATGCGGGGACGTGGTCCTCAACCGCCGCCCGGACGCGACCGAGCGTCTGCTTGAAATCGCCGAGCGCTTCCGGGGCGACGGCGGTGGGGCCAAGCGCGAAAAGGACCTCTCCTGGCGGGAGTGGCCGCTGGACAAGCGGCTGGAGCATGCGCTGGTCAATGGCATCACCGAGTATATCGAGGCCGATACCGAGGAAGCGCGCCAAGCCGCAGAACGCCCGCTGCATGTCATCGAAGGCCCGCTGATGGCCGGGATGAACGTA
>JAYZBS010000038.1:0-12124 GCA_036338635.1 Pseudomonadota bacterium
GGCGCGTAACAGACGCGCGTGTTTCTGACGGGAAAGGGTGCTGTCATGGGCTTTCGCATGGGGATCGTCGGGCTGCCGAATGTCGGCAAGTCCACGCTGTTCAACGCGCTGACGAAGACCGCCGCCGCGCAGGCCGCGAACTTTCCCTTCTGCACCATCGAACCCAACGTGGGCGAGGTCGCGGTCCCGGACCGCCGGCTGGACACGCTGGCGCAGATCGCCGGCAGCAAGCAGATCATCCCGACGCGGATCACCTTCGTCGACATCGCGGGCCTCGTGAAGGGCGCCAGCAAGGGCGAGGGTCTGGGCAACCAGTTCCTGGCCAACATCCGCGAGGTCGACGCCATCGCCCATGTTCTGCGGTGCTTCGAGGACGGCGACGTCACCCATGTCGAGGATCGCGTCGATCCGGTCGCCGATGCCGAGATCATCGAGACCGAGCTGATGATCGCCGACATGGAGTCGATCGAGCGCCGCCTGGCCAATATCGCCCGCAAGCTGAAGGGCGGCGACAAGGAGGCCGTGGCCCAGGAACGCCTGCTGAAGCAGGCGCTGGCCGTGCTGGAGGCCGGACAGCCGGCGCGCACCGTCGAAGTGGCCGAGGACGACCTGAAGGCCTGGAACATGCTGCAACTGCTGACCGCGAAGCCCGTGCTCTATGTCTGCAACGTGGCCGAGGGCGAGGCTGCGAACGGCAACGCGCTGTCCGCCAAGGTCGAGGAGATGGCGCGGGCGCAGGGCGCGGGCCATGTCGTGATCTCGGCCCGGATCGAGGAAGAGATCAGCCAGCTTGACGCCGAGGAGGCGCAGATGTTCCTGGGCGAGATGGGGCTTGACGAGGCCGGCCTCGACCGCCTGATCCGCGCGGGCTACGACCTGCTGGGGCTGCAGACCTACTTCACCGTCGGCCCCAAGGAGGCGCGCGCCTGGACGATCACCAAGGGGACCCTGGCCCCGCAGGCCGCCGGCGTCATCCATGGCGATTTCGAAAAGGGCTTCATCCGCAGCGAAACCATCGCCTATGACGACTATGTCGCCGGCAAGGGCGAGGCCGGCGCCCGAGAGGCCGGCAAGCTGCGCGTCGAGGGCAAGACCTACGAGGTCAAGGACGGCGACGTCCTGCATTTCCTCTTCAACGGCTGACCGCCCGCGCCATCCGCTGAACCTCACCAACCGGAGGCAGATCCCTGCAAAGGCAGTTCTAGGCTGGGCTGGCAGGCTTGCGGCCGTTTTGCAGGGTCGCCGTCCATCGTTGGATCATCTGGTACTGTTCCAAGCCGCATCGAAAGCCGGTGGAGCAGCCTGTTTCAACGGCATGCGCTCGGAGCAAAGGGTTTGCTCCTACGCCTAGGCCGGTAATGCAGCGTGGCGCTTCGACGCCCGATAGCAGGGATGCTGTGGCCTGAAACTGGCTGAAGCCGCCAGTTCAGTCGCAAGAAGGTGGTCCTCATGTTCTGCGTAGACATGACGGTGCCGTCCGGTGCCTGAGGGGTTGCTCCGAGGCCTGGCGCTACCGTTAGGATCAGGACCCACTCATCGGCTTGCGGCGCCGCTGGTGGCGTGATCCATGCTCTCCAACTACAGGAGGGTGCGGAGAGCACTCTTTTCTGGCTGAGCGACGAGCAGATGGCACGGCTCGAGCCGTTCTTTCCGAAGAGCCATGGCCGTCCACGGGTCGATGATCGTCGTGTTCTAAGCGGGATAATCTTCATCAACCGCGATGGGTTGCGCTGGCGCAATGCACCGAAGGAATACGGCCCACCCAAGACACTCTACAACCGCCGGAAGCGCTGGAGCGAAATGGGGGGGCGCCCGAATATTCGAGGGACTGGCCGCCGATGCGGTGGCGCCGTCCAGCATTATGATCGATGTGAGCAGGCGAACCCCATGCGTTCAAGTGAGCCTGCGCAAGTACCTGAAGTCGCACCGCCCGGCCTTGAGCCTGCGGAGTAATAAAGGGGATGCGGGCGCCTGATTGGTCGAACCAAGGGCGAGGCTGAAGCATGCCGTGGAAGATTGGCTTGGTCGGCGCTTCGACGTTCGGCGCGCTCAAGTGGTCGCGGTCTCGGCGCCTGTCTTGTCAGCGACGGGCAGGACGCACAGTGGCCTGTGGCAAGACCCCACGGGCTCAGCGGCGCAGGACGATGGTGCCGGTGGCGCCGCTGATCTCGATGGCGGAGATGGAGGCCAGCTGCGTGAAGCTCAGCGGCAGTGCGACGATGATGGGATCGGTCACCGGGTCTGCCACAAGTCTTGCGGCTGGGCTTTGAGGCGCGGGGGGCGCCGCGACGAAGCGCAGGCGCAGGACGCCGTCAGGATCGGGGCTCAGGCGGTCGCCGGGCTGCGGAAGCTTTGTGACCAGCTCGGCCGAGTGATATCCCTTGGTCGGGGCGAAGCCGCGCACGACCAGAAGCCGCCCCTCGGCCAGCGGCTGCCAGTCCGCGGCCAGGATCTGCGGGACGCCGGGGCGCGGGTCGGTGGCCTGGACATAGCCGCCCTCGGGCGCCAAATCCGCAGGGGCCGACCTGCCGCCGGACCAGCGCAGCGGGTTCCAGCCGCTGTCCCCAAGACGACCGCATCCCGCAAGGATCGTGGTGCCGATCAGCAGCGACAGGGTCAGTCTGTTCATTGCAATCCCTCTTGGCAATCCTGCCCGGTGATAGGCGAAACGCGGGGCGCGGAAAAGCCTCTTTGACCTCGGCCGCCGTGCAGGATAGGCCTGTAGCCCAATCCGAGGAGAGACGCATGGCCACCGCCGCCTTCGAAGAAATCGCCGAGACCTTCGACTTCCTGGACGACTGGGAGGAGCGTTACCGCCACGTCATCGAGCTGGGAAAGGCAATGCCGCCGCTGGACCCCGCCTTCCAGGTGCCGGCAACCAAGGTCGACGGCTGCGCAAGCCAGGTCTGGATCTTGCCGCGGATCGAGGACGGCCGCTTCGACTTTCAGGGAGAGAGCGACGCGATGATCGTTCGCGGACTGATCGCGGTACTTCACGCGCTTTACTCCGGGCTTCCGTTGGGCGAGGTCGAGGGTGTGGATGCCCAGGCCGAGCTGGCCCGGCTTGGGCTTGACGATCACCTGTCGGCGCAGCGTTCCAACGGAGTCCGCGCGATGGTCCAGCGGATCAGGCAGCTGGCCGCCGCCGCAGGCTGATCCAGCCGCCGCCCAACACGCGAGTGCTGTCAGAGGCATAGAACACGCAGGCCTGGCCGGGGCTGACGCCGTCTTCGGGGTCCAGCAGCTCGACCTCGGCCCGACGGCCGGGCAGAGGGCGCAGGATCGCCGGGCGCGGCGGGCGGGTTGAACGGATGCGGACGAGGCACTGAATCTCGGCCTCGAACGGTTCGTCGCCCAGCCAGTTCACCTCGGTCACGTTGACGATGCTGGTGGCCAGCGCCTCTCGCGGGCCGACGACGACGCGGCGCGTCTCGGGCTCCAGCCGCAGCACATAGAGCGGCAGTCCGCCCCCGATGCCCAGTCCACGCCGCTGTCCGATCGTGTAATGGATCACGCCGCGATGCGTGCCCAGTATGTTGCCCTGCTGGTCGACGATCTCTCCGGGATCGGCGGCGCCGGGGCGCAGCTTCTCGATCACGCTGGCGTAGTCGCCGTTCGGCACGAAGCAGATGTCCTGGCTGTCGGGCTTATCGGCGACAGCCAAGTCGTATTCGGCCGCCAGCGCCCGAGTTTCGGCCTTGCTGGCCAGGTGGCCGAGCGGGAAGCGCAGGAAGTCCAGCTGTTCCTGCGTCGTCGAGAACAGGAAATAGCTCTGGTCGCGGTTCGGGTCAGCGGCCATGTGCAGCTCGGCCTGGTGGGGGCCGGCCTTTCGCTGGATGTAGTGCCCCGTCGCCATGCAATCGGCGTCAAGGTCGCGGGCGGTTTCCAGAAGGTCGCGAAACTTCACGCGCTCATTGCAGCGGATGCAGGGGACGGGCGTCGCGCCGGCCAGATAAGCATCGGCAAATTCGTCGATCACCGATTCGCGGAACTTGTTTTCGTAATCGAGGACGTAATGAGGGAACCCCATCCGCTCGGCCACGCGGCGGGCGTCGTGGATGTCCTGCCCCGCGCAGCAGGCGCCCTTCTTGGCCAGTGCCGCGCCGTGGTCGTAAAGCTGCAGCGTGACGCCGATGACGTCGTAGCCCTCGGACTTGAGCTGCGCCGCCACGACCGAGCTGTCGACGCCGCCGGACATCGCCACCACGACGCGGGTCTGCTCGGGCGCCTTGGCGAAGCCGAGGCTGTTCAATTCGGACGTGCCCGCGGTGGCGCGGGTGGGGGCAAGCAGGGTCATGGGTGATCTTTCGCCGCAGGTCGGGGCCGGAACGCGTCAAAATATATGCAAATACGGGACATTCTCAACCCCGCCGAGGCCGGAAAAGCCGCCGCGCCTAACCGGGGATTAAGTGGAATGGCGGATGGATGGCAGGACCTGATCGAAGGAGCGCTGCCATGTTCGTGAAAAAAACCTCTGGTCCCCGGATTGTGACGCTGGAAGACGGCAGCATCCTCAGCGTGGCGGACCTGCCCCTGGCGGATACGCGGTGGGTTGCCAGCCGCAAGCAGGTGGTCGTTCTGGCAGTCTCGCACGGGCTGATCAGCCGCGACGACGCGCTGCGCCGCTATGGCCTGTCGGACGAAGAGTTCGACGCTTGGTGCACGGCCGTGACGCGCCACGGCAAGGCGGCGCTGAAGGTGACGGCGCTGCAGAAATATAGACAAGCATAGGTTGAGTGGGGCAGAGTTAATTCTACGGTAACGACATATTAACGTCTTCACGCGATTGTCGTGACAGGACCTTTTGACGAATCGGGGAATGAACCAGGCCATGCGTATTCTTTTGGTGGAAGACGATCCCAGCACGGCACGTGCGATCGAATTGATGCTGACTGCAGCCAGCTACAATGTGTTCCTCACCGACATGGGAGAGGAGGGAATCGACCTTGCGAAGCTTTACGACTACGACCTGATCCTTCTGGACCTTGACCTGCCCGACATGCACGGGATGGAGGTGCTGCGCCACCTGCGGCTGGCGCGCATCGACACGCCCATCCTGATCCTGACCGGATCGGATGACACCGAAAGCAAGCTGCGCGGCTTCGGCTTCGGCGCCGACGACTACATGACCAAGCCCTTCAACCGCGAAGAACTGCAGGCCCGCATTCAGGCGATCATCCGGCGCTCGAAGGGCCACAGCCAGGCTCTGATCAAGACCGGAGAGATCGTGGTGAACCTCGATGCCCGCTCGGTCCAGGTCAAGGGCAAGCCAGTGAACCTGACCGGCAAGGAATACCAGATCCTGGAGCTGCTCAGCCTGCGCAAGGGAACGACCCTGACGAAAGAGATGTTCCTGAACCACCTCTATGGCGGCATGGACGAGCCTGAACTGAAGATCATCGACGTCTTCATCTGCAAGCTGCGAAAGAAGCTGTCGGAGGCTTTGGGCGGCGACAGCCATATCGAGACCGTCTGGGGACGCGGATACGTCCTGCGCGATCCCGGCCCCGGCGCGGCCGAACGTCTGGCTGTCGGCGCCTGAACCCGCTTCGCCCGCTGGACGAGCGCGCTGCCTTGGGCGATACCCGCAGCTGAAGGACGGCCGGGCGGACTGGCCGCAACGATGTGGCTTTGGGGGCGAGGATGGCGCAGAGCATCTCTGACCGGCCGGCGGTCGGCGATCTGGATCGTGAACAGGCCGCGGCTGAAATCGCCGATCTGTCGGCGCAGGTAACCGAGGCGAACGAGGCCTATCACCGCCGCGACGCCCCGCTGATCTCGGATGCCGATTACGATACGCTGAAGGCGCGCCTGATCGCGCTGGAGGAGGCCTTCCCCCAGCTTGCCGGCCCCAACAGTCCGACGCGCCAGGTCGGCGCCGCACCCGTCGAGGGCTTCGGCAAGGTGAAGCATGCGCAGCGGATGATGTCGCTTGGCAACGCTTTCTCGGACGCCGAGGTCGAGGAGTTCGCGGCCCGGGTGCGCAGCTTCCTTGGCCTGTCTGCAGATGCCCCGCTGCAGATGACGGCCGAGCCGAAGATCGACGGCCTGTCGCTGTCGCTGCGCTACGAGGACGGGGAACTGGTGCAGGCGGCCACGCGCGGCGACGGCACCGTGGGTGAAAACGTCACCGCCAACGCCGGCACTATCGCCGACATCCCGCAGCGCCTGGCCGACGGCGTGCCGAAGATCCTCGAGGTTCGGGGCGAGGTCTACATGAGCCATGCGGATTTCGAGGCTCTGAACGCCTCGGACGCGGGGCGGGTGTTCGCGAATCCCCGCAACGCCGCCGCGGGATCGCTGCGCCAGATCGACCCTTCCGTCACCGCGCGTCGGCCGCTGAAGTTCTTTGCCTACAGCTGGGGAGAGCTGTCCGAGCCGCTGGCCCCGACGCAGATGGAAGCGGTCGATCGCCTGCGCGGCTTGGGCTTCAAGACGAACCCGCTGACCAGTCTCTGCAAAAGCGTGGCCGAGATGATCGACGCCTGGAGCCGGATCGAGCAGCAGCGATCGACGCTCGGCTATGACATCGACGGCGTGGTCTACAAGGTGAACGACCTTGCGCTGCAGGCGCGGCTGGGGTTCCGCTCGACAACGCCCAGATGGGCGCTGGCCCACAAGTTCCCGGCCGAGCTGGCCTGGACCCGCCTTGATCGGATCGAGATTCAGGTCGGCCGCACCGGCGCGCTGTCCCCTGTCGCCCGGCTGGAGCCGGTGACGGTCGGCGGCGTGGTGGTCTCGAATGCGACCCTGCACAACGAGGACTACATCGCCGGGCGCGACAACGCCGGCGCCCCCATCCGCGAGGGGCGCGACATCCGCGAAGGCGACTGGGTCCAGATCTATCGCGCGGGCGACGTGATCCCGAAGATCGCCGATGTCGACCTGTCGCGCCGGCCGGATGACAGCCGTCCCTTCCAGTTCCCGTCGCTCTGCCCCGAATGTGGGTCCGAGGCGATCCGCGAACCGGGCGACAGCGTGCGCCGCTGCACCGGCGGCCTGATCTGTCCCGCGCAGGCGGTCGAGAAGCTGAAGCACTTCGTCGGCCGCGCCGCCTTCGACATCGACGGCCTTGGCGCCAAGCAGATCGAGATGTTCTTCGCCGACAAGGACCTGCCGATCCGCGAGCCCGCCGACATCTTCACGCTGGCGGCGCGGGACGCCAGGAACTTCGGCAAGCTGAAGAACCGGGAGGGCTTCGGCGCCCGCTCGACCGAGAAGCTGTTTGCCGCGATCGAGGAACGGCGCCGCATACCGCTGGCCCGCCTGATCTTTGCCCTCGGGATCCGCCACGTCGGTGAGGTGGCTGCCGCAACGCTCGCCCGGCACTTCGGCAGCTGGAAGGCGTTGGTCGCCTCCGTCGACGGTGCCGCGCAAGAGCCTGCGTTCAAGGCCCCCGACGACAAGGCGCGCCGCGCTGCACTGGCCGCCAGCCCGAACTGGTCCGAACTGACCGGCATTGACGGCATCGGCGTCGTACTGGTGAATTCGCTGGTCACCACCTTCTCGCAAGAGGCCGAGCGCCAGGGCATCGACCGCCTGGTCGCCCAGCTCGAGGTGCTGCCGGCCGAGGATCTGCGCGACCTGCAGACCGAGATCACCGGCAAGACACTGGTCTTCACCGGTACGCTGGAGCGGATGACGCGCGCCGAGGCAAAGGCCCGCGCCGAGGCAATGGGTGCCAAGGTGGCGGGTTCGGTTAGTGCCAAGACCGACCTGCTGATTGCCGGGCCGGGTGCCGGATCCAAGGCGGCCAAGGCCACCGAACTGGGTGTCGCCGTCATCGACGAGGATGAATGGCTGCGCATCGCGGGGACAGGATGAGCCAGCCGAAGGGTCGGCCGCCCGCGCTGTTCCCGCTGTTCGCGGGCATCGACACGCTGCCGGGAATCGGCCCCAAGGGCCGTGCCGCGCTGGAGCAGATGGGCATCGACAAGCCCCGTGACCTGATCCTGACGCTGCCCGCCAGCGGCATCACCCGAAGGCGGATCCAGCGACTGGCCGAGGCCCGGGCCCCAGAAACCGTGACGGTCGCCGTCACGGTCGTCCGCCACCACGCCCCGCAGGTGCGCGGCCGGCCGTGGCGCGTCCATTGCAGCGACGGCACCGACGACTTGACCATCGTCTTTTTCCGCCCGCGCGAATCCTGGATCGAAAGCCAGTTGCCGGTCGGAAGCCGCCGGGTCGTCAGCGGCAAGCTGGAACTGTTCGACGGCGCCGCGCAGATGGTCCACCCGGACCATATCCTGAGAGAGGATCAGGAGCCCCCACCCGAGTTCGAGCCTGTCTATCCGCTGTCGACGGGTCTGACGCAGAAGGCGATGGCCAAGGCGGTCGATGCCGCGATGACGCGCCTGCCCGAACTGCCTGAATGGATCGATCCACAGCTGATCGCCACGCGCGGCTGGCCCGGCTTTGCCGAGGCGCTGCGGCTGGCGCACGCCCCGACCTCTCATGCCGCGCTGTCGCCGGACAGTCCGGCGCGGGCACGGCTGGCCTATGACGAGTTTCTGGCCCACCAGATGACGCTGGCGCTGGTCCGCCGCGACAAGCGCCGGCTGAAGGGCCGCGCCAGCGCCGGCGACGGCCGGCTGCGTAGCCGCGTCCTGGACAGCCTGCCCTGGCGGCCAACCGGCGCCCAGACCCGTGCAGTTGCCGAGATCGCGGCGGACATGGCCAGCGACCGCCGCATGAACCGGCTGCTGCAGGGCGATGTGGGGGCGGGCAAGACCCTGGTCGCGCTGTTGTCCGCCCTTGTTGCGGTCGAGGCCGGGGGACAAGCGGTATTGATGGCGCCCACGGAAATCCTGGCCCGTCAGCATGCAAGGGCGCTGGAGCCCCTTGCGCGTGCTGCAGGCATCCGGCTGGCGGCGCTGACCGGCCGCGACAAACGGGATCTGCGCGCCCAGATCCTGACCGACCTGTCCGAAGGGCGCATCGACATCCTTGTCGGCACCCATGCCGTCTTTCAGAAGGATGTCAAGTTCCACGACCTGCGCCTGGCGATCATCGACGAACAGCACCGGTTCGGCGTTGCTCAGCGGCTGGAGCTGTCGGCCAAGGGGCAGGTGCCGCCCGACATGCTGATCATGACGGCGACGCCGATCCCCCGGTCGCTGGCCCTGTCGCAATACGGCGATCTGGACCTGTCTGTGCTGGACGAAAAGCCACCGGGCCGACAGCCGATCACTACGGTCATGATCGCCGACAGCCGCCTGGACCAGGTGACCGAGCGGCTGCGTGTCGCCATGGCGCAGGGGGCGAGGGCCTATTGGGTCTGCCCCCTGGTGGACGAGAGCGAAGTCACCGACCTGACCGCGGCCGAGGCGCGGTTCACCCATCTTCGGGCGCTGTTCGGCGATGCGGTGCGCATGGTGCACGGCCAGATGCCACCGGACCAGCGGGATGCTGCGATGGCCGATTTCGCACAAGGTCGGGCGCAGCTTCTGGTCGCCACCACGGTCATCGAGGTGGGGGTCGACGTTCCACAGGCCACGATCATGGTGATCGAGCGGGCTGAAAGCTTTGGCTTGGCGCAGTTGCACCAGTTGCGGGGTCGGGTCGGTCGCGGGACGGGCGCCTCGACCTGCCTCTTGATGTATCACGCTCCGCTGAATGAGGCGGGCGCCCGTCGGCTGACCACGCTGCGCGACACCGAGGACGGTTTTCGCATTGCCGAGGTCGATCTGGAGATGAGGGGCGCGGGCGACGTGATTGGCACCGCCCAGTCGGGTCTGCCGCGATTTCGCATCGCGGACCTGGAACATCAGTCCGGGCTGATGGCCGTGGCCCGACAGGATGCCCGCGCCCTCCTGGAACGCGAGCCGGCGCTGGATGGACCGCGAGGGCAGGCCATCCGGCAGTTGATGTGGCTGATGCAGCAGGACCAGGCGATTCGGATGATCCAGGTCGGCTGACCAAACGGAATGTTCTTAAAAAGTTCTTTACCGAATCGCGGGAACATGAGAACAAAGCAGCAACAAAGAGGAGTTGCTGCCCATGACACGTGATCTTGTCTGTGACATTGCCGGAGTCGCCTCGGTCGCCCTCATCACCGTGGCGGTCCTCTGGTTGCCCGCGATCCTGCACATCTGAGCTGCCCCGCGTTGCAAGGCCGGCGCCCCGCCTGTGCGCCGTCCGCCCCCAAGCACGCGCAACTGACCGGCCCTGGCAGGGGCCGGTCCTTTTCATGAAAAGTCGAAGAAAATCAGGCCAGCGCCTGGTCCATCGCCTCGATCGTGGCATCCCAGGCCAGCATGATCGAGGCATGGCGGTTCGGGTATCCGCGCGCGGGCGTCAGCGCCTCGAGATCGGCAAAGGGTGCGCCGGGCGCCGGAGCGTCTTCCTTGAGCATCGCGCGCAGCTGGTCGCGCGCGGCGGAAAGCCCCGCCCGGTCCATGCCGACAACGGCTTGTCCCAGCACGGACGCCGAAGCCTGGCCGAGTGCGCAGGCCCGAACCTCTTGCGCGAAGTCGCTGATCCGGCCGTCATGCACCGACAGGTGCACGGTGACGGACGACCCGCATTGAGGTGACCTGCGCTGCACGCTGGCCTGCGGTTCCTCCAGCCGGCCCTGGTGCGGGATGGCCGTCGTCAGCGCCAGGATCCGGCGCGAATAGAGCTGCATGAGATCGCTGTCGGCCATCAATCCTCCGCCCGGGCTTTTGCACCGCTGCCATCAGCGCTAGATAGGGACGCGCCGCGCGAAAGGAAACCCGATGTTCGACCCCCTCAGCCTGAAATACGACGCCTCCGGCCTGATCCCGGCCATCGCCCAGGATGCCGGCACGGGCGAAGTGTTGATGATGGCGTGGATGAATGCTGACTCCGTAGCCCGAACGTTGGAGAGCGGGCGCGTCACCTACTGGTCACGCTCTCGCCAGTCGTTCTGGGTCAAGGGCGAAAGCTCGGGGCACGTTCAGAAGCTGGTCGAACTGCGGGTCGATTGCGACCGCGACTGCCTTCTGATGCTGGTCGATCAGGAAGGTCCCGCCTGCCACACGAACCGGCGCAGCTGCTTCTATACCGCCGTCCGCGACGGGGCAGAGATGGTCATCATGGAGCCGACGGCCTAGAGCTGCGCCTGTCAGTGGAGCCTGTCAGAGGCCGATCATGCGGCGGATGTCGGCGGGCGTGGCGCCTGCCTCGCGGTAATGACGGATTGCGCGGGCGTCGTCGCGCTTGGCCAGACGCCTGCCGGCGTCGTCGCGGATCAGCCGGTGGTGCAGGTAGTCCGGCGTCGGCAGGTCCAGAAGGCGCTGCAGCAGGACATGGATATAGGTCGAATCAAAAAGGTCCTTTCCCCGCGTGACCAGCGTGATTCCCTGCGCCGCGTCGTCCACGACGACCGCCAGATGATACGATGTCCCCATGCCGCGCCTCGACAGGATGACGTCACCGATGCCGTCCAGGAACTCGTCCCGCGTCAGCGCGTGATCGTGACCGGGCATGATCGCCTGGTCCCTGAATGCGATCCGGTCGATGGCCAGTGCGTCGAAGGCGCGGCCGGCGTCAAGCCGGATCACGTCGTCCGGCCCCGCGTCGCGCAGGTCACGGCCGCGGCAGGTGCCGGGATAGATCAGGCCGTCGGGTCCTGCGGGCAGCGCCCCTTCTTGCGGGGCGGACAACGCCGCGCGGATGTCGCCGCGACGACATCGGCAGGGATAGGTCAGCGGCCTCAGCCGTGCCAGCGCCGACTGATAGGCGGGCAGACGATCCGACTGCCTCATCACCGGCTGCGGCCAATCCAGCCCCAGCCAACGAAGGTCATCATAGATGGCAACCTCGAATTCCGGCTTGCAGCGATCGCGGTCGATATCCTCGATACGCAAGTGGAACCGGCCAACCCCCGCCGCCGTCAGCGCCGAAAAGGCGTGGCCCAGGTGCAGAAGTCCTGTCGGCGATGGCGCAAAGCGCGTTACTGCGCAGCAAGCCATGCGGTGAAGTCGTCCTTGGCGCGCTGTGTATAGGCCGGATAGCGGTCCTTGCGCCCGCGGCGGCCGCTGCGCGCGTCCTCCAGCGGCGGGAAGAGGCCGAAGTTCACGTTCATCGGCTGGAAGGTCTTGGCCTCGGCGCCGCCGGTGATGTGGTTGACCAATGCCCCCATGGCCGTGGTGAAGGGCGG
>JAYZBS010000039.1:0-4030 GCA_036338635.1 Pseudomonadota bacterium
CGGGTGCGCAACGTCGACCAGATCCCCGGGGACGAGATCGAGCCCTGCCCCGGGATCGGCGCCGGCCACTGGGACAGCAGCAGCCTGAAGGGGCTGACGCGCCGCGGGTCCGACCTTGTCGTGCTGATCCGCCTGGATCGCGTCTTCGCCGCTGCGCCGGGATTGACCGACCCCGCCTTCCGCTTCTGATCACCGCCCTGCCGGTTCCGCCGGCAGGGACAACTCACGCCCCCCAGGACCATCAAACCGCCATGACCCCGGCCACCCCTCCGCCGCTGCACCCTGCCGAAGCCCGAGAGATCGCGGCCCTCGCCCGCAAAATGACCGGCATCACGCTCAGCGAGAGCAGGACGGACTTCCTGACCGGCCGCCTGAACCGCCGCCTGGTGGCAACCGGCGCCTCCAGCTATGCCGACTATTGCCGCCTTCTGAAGGTGGACGCGCAAGAGCGCATTGCCTTCGGCGAGGCGCTGACCACGCACACGACCAGCTTCTTCCGTGAAAAGCCGCAATACGACTGGCTTTTGACGCGGGGCCTGCCCGAACTGCACGAGGCCGGCCAGCTGCGCGGACGCTCCCTGGTCATCTGGAGCGCGGCCTGCTCGACCGGGCAGGAGGGATATTCGGCGCTGATTACCGCCCAGCAGGCCCGCGACGCCGGGATGCAGGGCGTCGTTCCCAGCCTGATCGGCACCGACATCTCCCGACTGGTCGTCCGCCGCGCGATGCAGGCGGTCTATAGCAGAGCCGAGACCGAGGGCATCCCGCAAACCCTGCGGCCGCGCTTCCTTCTGTCGTCACGAAAGACCCAAGGCCTCTATCGCATCGTGCCACAGCTGCGCGAGCAGGCCAGCTGGCGGACCGCGAACCTAGCAACCGGCGAGGGGCTGGACGGAATCGCCGCCGACGTGATCTTCCTGCGCAACGTCCTGATCTATTTCGACGGCGAGATCAGGACCCGCGTCCTGGACAACATCTGCCGCCGCCTCCGTCCGGGCGGCTTCCTGATGACCGGCCATACCGAGGCTTCGCATGCACGGCGCGACGGGCTGGAGCTCGTCCACCCCTCAATCTATCGCAAGGTTGCCGCATGAACCCCCACTCGAAGAAGCGCGTTCTGATCGTCGACGACAGCGCGGTCGTCCGCCAGACGATCAGCGAGATCCTGTCTGCGCATCCGCAGCTGGAGGTGATGGGAACCGCCAATGATCCGTTCCAGGCCGCCGAGCGCCTGCGCAAAGAATGGCCCGACGTGATCGTCCTCGACGTCGAGATGCCGCGCATGGACGGCATCACCTTCCTGCGTCGGCTGATGGCGCAGCGGCCCGTGCCAGTGGTCATCTGCTCGACCTTGGTGGGCGAAGGCAGCAGGACCCACCTTGCGGCGCTGGAGGCCGGGGCGGTCGACCTGATCCAGAAGCCGAACCTCTCGACGCGCAGGTTCCTCGAGGAATCCACCGTCCGCATTCAGGATGCCGTTCTCGCGGCGGCCCACGCCCGCATGCGCCGCGGACCCGCCACACCGACCGCAAAGCTCACGGCGGATGCCGTGCTGGCCCCCGGCGCCCGCACCGCCATGGCCCAGACCACGCACAAGGTCGTGGCGATTGGCGCCTCGACTGGCGGGACTGAGGCTCTTCGCACGGTCTTGCAGTCACTGCGCCAGGACGCCCCGCCAATCGTCATCGTCCAGCACATGCCCGAAGCCTTCACCAGCGGCTTTGCCAAGCGACTGGACGAGCTGTGCCAGATCTCGGTGAGGGAGGCACAGTCGGGCGACAGCGTCCTGCCGGGGCAGGCGCTGATTGCGCCGGGCGGGCGCCACATGATCCTGACGCGCAGCGGCGCCAACTATCGCGTCGATGTCAGGGACGGCCCGCTGGTGAACCGGCACCGCCCGTCGGTCGACGTCCTCTTCAGATCGACCGCGCAGGCCGCCGGTGCCAACGCGTTGGGCGTCATCATGACGGGCATGGGCGACGATGGCGCCCGCGGCCTGAAAGAGATGCGCGACGCCGGCGCTCACACGATCGGGCAGAACGAGGCCAGCTGCGTCGTCTATGGCATGCCAGCCGAAGCCTTCAAGGCCGGTGCCGTCGAGAGGCAGGTCGATCTGGTCGAAATCGGCCCGCTGATCCAACGATTGGCCGCTTCCGGCGCGGATATCCCCAAAAAAGCCTGATCGGAAAGCGGCTCCCGAACATCAAGGGCCTGTGTCCATCTAGGCGGATTGAGAATATTTCAATTCTCTGCATCGTCTCCCGCGTACCAAAGCCGGAGTTGCGAAAGAAGCTCTCTGCCGGATCAGAAAAGGCCACCAGGATCATCGAGGTGATGCCTAACCTAGCATCTAGGCACCCGGCAGCATCGATGAGGAAGCTGCCGCGACGAATAGCTTTGCACAATGCGACCTCGCGTGTCATGCACATCGTGTAAATAGTTAACGGGGCGTGTTGCGATGAAGATCAGTCGAAGGGTCGACCTGTTCTATCACGGCTACGAGGTGAAGGCCTGGGACCGGCCTCTGGGTCGCGTCCAGTCGCATCTATATCTTGCCGCGCGCACGGCCTACCGGGGCGCCCGTCGCAAACAGATCTACACAGGGTTCTACACCGCGTTTCGCAATCTCAAGCGGGGCTTAGAGCTTCTGGGCGCGGACGTTCACGTCAACGACTTCGCCCATGCCCGCAGGCACCCGGAGGAGCCGGTCGGCATCGCAGGGTTCCCCGAGGTCTACGACCGCGTGAGCCTGCCGAATCCTGCCGTCTTCGGCCCCGGATTCGTTCCGAGGCCGCCGGATGTCGAGGCAGAGACCGCGAACTGCAACATCAGGATGTTCACGCAACCCTGCGAATGGTACTGCAGTATCTGGCGCCCGACGCTTGGCGACAGGATCAGGCCGATGTTCGTCCCGATCATACTCGACGATTGGCCGGACGTCTCGGCCGCGCCCAAGCAGCACGATGTCGTCATCTATGACAAGATCAGGTGGCACCGGCCGCAGATGGCGCCGCGGATCCTGGATCGCCTCGAGGCGCATCTTGACGCGCGGGGCCTGACCTATGTCGTCCTTCGCTATGGCGACCATCATCTGAGCGATTTTCGTGACGCGTTGAAGCGAGGACGCGCCCTCGCCTTCCTGTGCGAGCACGAAACCCAAGGCATCGCCTATCAGGAGGCGCTGGCATCTGGCATCCCGGTCTTTGCTTGGGATGAAGGCAATCTGGTCGATCCGTCCGAGCGACGCATCGCGCCGCCGGACCTGAAGGTGACGTCAGTTCCTTATTTCGACGGGCGCTGCGGCACATGCTTTGCCGAAGCGGACATCGAACAGCGCTTCGACCTCTTTTGGGACGCCCTGCCCCACTTCACGCCTCGGGAATACGTAGCGGAAGCCCTGAGCCCAGAACGTAGTGCCAGGCGGTATCTGGAACTGCTGGATTCCATCCGCCCCCATGACTGATATGTTCTGCGGCCTTGGGCCGGACCCAGAATGCAAAGGCTGGACTGCAAGATGCAGGCCTTGCCTGAACATAGGGGCCCTAAGCCCTAAAAGCCGCACCCGAACTGGCTGCCCCATGCGGCAAGCCCGCGACGATGATCTAACAAGCTAAAGTCGCCATTGATCAAGTGATGGTCAACGCCACCTGCCATGACAATCCGCGCCACTGACCTGAGGCGCTTGAGACGGGCGATCTTAACCGCTCCGGGTTTCCGAAGGCAGATTTCGATGAGTTACGCGGCCATGTTTTCGGTTTCCAGAGGCGCTTATAACTGAGCTACTCCCCGAAAATGGGACAGTGACGGAAGCTCCGATCTGACTTCTGCTGGTCTTCAAGAGCGAGGAGATCAGGAGATGAAGAAACGCAGGAACCATGACGCGGGATTCAAGGCCCGTGTTGCGCTGGAAGCTTTGAAGGGCGAGCGCACGATGTCTGAGCTGGCCGCCGAACATGGCGTGCATCCGACGATGATCCATCAGCGGAGCGAGCCATGGTCCGCCATTGGTTCAAGGAGCGGACGGACACGT
>JAYZBS010000040.1:0-5592 GCA_036338635.1 Pseudomonadota bacterium
CGGGTGCGCAACGTCGACCAGATCCCCGGGGACGAGATCGAGCCCTGCCCCGGGATCGGCGCCGGCCACTGGGACAGCAGCAGCCTGAAGGGGCTGACGCGCCGCGGGTCCGACCTTGTCGTGCTGATCCGCCTGGATCGCATCTTCGCCGCTGCGCCGGGACTGACCGACCCCGCCTTCCGCTTCTGATCACCGCCCTGCCGGTTCCGCCGGCAGGGACAACCCACGCCCCCCAGGACCATGAAGCCGCCATGACCCAACATGGCACATTGCCAGGCAGGATCAGCAATGTCTGGACTGCGAAGCGCGCCGTGCTCATGCCGTTGCCGCCGGCCTTTGACGGCTTCATCGACTTGAGCAAGCGCGTCTTGCCCACCTGGCTGATCAGCTTCGAGCGCAATCGCTATACGGTTCCAGCGTCCTTTGCCGATCGCCCCGTCAGACTGCGCATCTATCCGGACCAACCTCTGGTGGCGGCCGAGGACACAATCCTGTGCGCACATTCCCGCATCATTGTACGCAGCCACACGCTGCCATCGCGGACGGTCCATGACTTGCGGCACTATCTAGCCGTTCTTCAGCGCAAGCAGGAACCTTTGCGAAATGGCGCGCCCATTACCGAGCTCTCGGCTGCCTTCCGGCCACTGCGGGACCAGATGCTACGCAAGCCCGGTGGGGGCCAAAAGATGGTCGAGACACTCGCCCTGGTTCTCCAGCATGACGAACAGGCCGCGCTGACTGCGGCAGAAACGGCCTTGGCCGAGGGTGTGGCAACCAAGCCCTATGGTCTGAACCTCCTGCAGCCGCTGGTGGACGGCAAGGTTATTGGCGGGCCGCCGCTCGATACCCCGCAGGCCCTGGCCGTGAACCCAAAGCCAAAGTCGAACGCTGCGACGGCCTGCGGGCTGGCACCACCGGAGGCCATCATGCGTCATGATCGCGCCAACGGCGCCATCGTCATCATGCTGCGCAACCCCAAGATGCACGGCACGGCGCAGGCTGTGACAGACCTGATTGAACAGGCTGTGCCGGCTTTCGAGTCGGCCGTGCCGATCCTGTCCCAACTGCTCAAAGCCGAACTGGCCGAGCGTGAGGTCTGCTCCATCGCCTATCACATGAAGGCCGCACGCTTCCTGGCCTACAAGGACCTCTCGGGTGTCGACTTCTCCGCCAGCGAGATCAAGGAAGCCGCAGTGCGCCAGCTTCATCGTTGCGAGTTCATCGGCGTGGCCTAGAACGTCGTCCTGATCGGCGGTCCGGGGATCGGTAAGACCCATGTCGCGACTGCCGCAGGCATCCAGTTCGCTGAGCATCAACGCAGCGGGGTCCGCTTCTTTTCCATCACCGAGCTGGTCAATGCCCTGGAACAGAAGAAGGCCAAGGGAAAGGCCGGGCAGATGGTCGACAGCCTGACGGGCTCCGGTCTCGTAACTCTTGATGAACTGGATACCTGCCGTGCAGCGGCTCAAGCGGGGCGCTGCTCTTTCATCTGCTCAGCAGACTCTATGAGCGCACCAGCGTCGTCAGCACCAGGAACCTCAGCTTCAGCGAATGGGCCAGAGTCTTCGGCAACGCGGATATGACCACCGCGCTGCTCGACCGACTTAGCCACTCCTGCCACATCCCGAAGACCGGAAACGACAGCTTCCGCTTCAAAGCCAGTTCAACCGCCGCAGTGCGCCAGAAAAAAGCATAGCAGTCACACCTTGATCACTAAATGACCGGGAAACCATCGTCGAAGGTGTGTCAGTCCTAGATGGAAAAACTGGGACACTTCTAGGCGGAAATTAACACGCTTAAAAGTCTCAGCAATAAGATCTGGCATGTTTCCTGCCAGTTAAGGCCTCTTCGCTAACACCATCAGAAAGCTTCCCTCTGATGATGGCGAACTCTAATGCCCTATCTGAACGACCTGATCGAGCTTTCTGGCATTGCCAGCAACACGACATACAGCACCGCGAACGGGACGATCCTGGGGGTCGTCGATGGCGCAACCTACAATGGTGACGACGACAATACCGACACCACCATCGTCGAGCTGAACAACACCGACAGCGATGGCGGCATCCTGTCGGTCGGTGGCGTCGACTACAAGATCTTTGTCGTGACCCCTGACGGGACCGGCCAGCCAGTCACGTTGACAAGTGGAAACGGCACGGTAACGAACATCATCGGGACGGACGGGACGTCGAACATCGCCTTCATTCGCGCCGTGCCGCTGTCGGGCGTGGGACCGACGCGCTATTTCGCCGTGCTGGACGACCGGGTCGGCGACATCAACATCAGATCGTTGCAGACGAGGACACTGGATTTCGATCCAGGTGGCAATGATGTCCAGATCAGGCTGGACGGCAACAACCGGGTCACGAGCGAGACCGGGGACACGCTGTCTGGCGGCAGCGGCGACGACACCCTCAGCGGCGGTGGCGGCAACGACAGCATCACCGGAGAGGCTGGTAACGACAGCCTCAGCGGTGGCACCGGAAACGACACGCTGATCGGCGGTTCGGGCAATGACCGGCTGCTTGGTGGCGACGGCGCAGACAGCATCGATGCCGGAACAGGCGCGGACTATGCCCTTGGCGGCGCGGGCAACGACACTATCATCGGCGGCGATGGCAATGACACGCTGGACGGCGATGTCGGCGATGACAGCATCCGGGGCGACATCGGCAACGATAGCCTCATCGGCTGGCTGGGCAACGACACTCTCGACGGAGGCGAGGGCGACGACACTGTTGACGGGGGCGAGGGGAACGATCTGCTGCTGGGGGGTGCCGGCAACGACAAGATCCTCGGCTGGCTGGGCAACGACACGATCCACGGCGGAGACGGCAGCGATTTCATCGATTCCGGTGCCTATGGCGACTTCGCCTCGGCCGACGGCAACGACAGCGTCTATGGCGACGCCGGCAACGATACGATCTCGACCGGGGCCGGCGCGGATTTCGTCGATGGGGGTGCCGATAACGACGTCATCGACGGCGGCTCCGGTAACGACAAGATCCTTGGCGGCACGGGGGATGACACGCTGATTGGCGGTGCCGGCGCGGACACCCTTGTCGGCGGCGCGGGGAACGACGTCTTCATCTACACGGCCGACGGAAACATCGACACGATAGCCGACTTCAATGCCGGGAACACCGGCGCGCTCGACGACGGGGATTCCACGAACAACGACTTCATCGACCTGAGCCGGTATTATCATAATCTGTCCGAGCTGCGCGCGGACCTTGCAGATGACGGCATCCTGAACCAGTCGAATGCCACCGACTTGCATGGCCGCTCCATGTCCTATGCTGACAAGGACTCGCTTCTCGTCAATGGGCAGGGGGGCATTAGGCTGACGGGCGTTGCGCCAACCGATCTGACGGTCGAGAACACCAATGTCACGTGCTTCTGCCGCGACACGCGGATCCTGACACCGTCCGGAGAAATCGCTGTGCAGGATCTTTCGACGGGCGATATGGTCATCACCGTCGATGCAGGCCCGCAGCCGATCCGGTGGATCGGGCACCGCAGCCTCTCGGCCGATGATCTTCATGCCCGTCCCAATCTGCGCCCGATCAGGATCCCGGCAGGCGCCCTGGGCGGCGGCTATCCCAAGGACTATCTGGTCGTGTCGCCCCAGCATCGCATCCTTATCCGGTCCCGCATCGCCAGACGCATGTTCGGAGAAGATGAGGTGCTTGTAGCTGCGAAGCACCTTGTCGGTACTGGCGCCATCACTCCGCTCGAGACGGACGCACCGGTTGAATACTGGCACCTGATGTTCGACCGACACCAACTGGTGTTCTCCGAGGGTGCCGTCACGGAAAGCCTGTTCGTTGGCCAGGAAACGATGAAAGGCATTGCACCCGCAGCCCTGCGCGAGATCCTCGATCTGTTTCCCGCCCTGCAAGAAGCGCCATTCCTACCGGCGCGAACATTCGTCAGCGGGCGGATGGGAAGAACATTGGCCATGCGCCACCAAAGAAACAAAGTCGATCTGCATGCGCGTTGACGCCAAGCGTGAAACGCTCCCTCAATAACCTTCGTTGAGAAAGCTTTTCACGGCGGTGCGCCGCGTGATTTCCCCCTTTAAGCTGGACAGCCTGTGTGCCGTGCAGCTTGGTGCGATGCCGGCCCGGGATGTCGTGCAGACTGGCACGTCCTTCTCGGCATTCGCCATTGGGCTTGAACCGATGGCGCCACGATGGCTCCCCGAGCATGGACAGCTTCGGGGTTTGCCGCGCATCTGCGCCGCCACGTGTCGCCACACGCCGCCACTGGGCCTTCGCCGCCGCATGATCGGGCTGGGCGAAGGTCGTGGCTATGAAGGACCCGACCACGCGGTCACTGTTCTTGCCTGCAGGGTGAGCGCATTGCGCTGAAGGTGGACGCGGCAGCGCCGCCGGGTCACGGACACGGGCGATTCCAGCCCTTATTCCCTCATACGCATCGCTGAACATGAGCTTCACACCGTAGAGGCCGCGGCGGACGAGATCACACAGGAATTCGGTTCAAACGGGTAAGCAGGATCAGGGAACGGTCCGAGGGACTGTGTTCCGCTGCGCAGGCCCCGGAGGCACCGATCACCAAGCCAAGGGCCTCGCGCCTGCTATCGGCATTCACGCCCCTTGCGAACGTGACCTCAACCGACACGGTCTGCCCGCCCTGGCGCGCCTTGAGATAGATGGCATCGCTCTGGAATGAGCCCTCAAGGCTCCACCGGTGCAAGCCCCTAGGCGAACCGCCATTCGCCCTGATCGACCGCGTAACGAATGCATCCACACGCCTGTCGTGTTCCTTGCACATTCCTCGGTGCAGGTTTGAGCAGCAATCCGATCCTACCGGGAAACCCGGCACTATGCCCCAGGACATTACTGAGCGGCGGCGCCTTGCCATGGCGTTCCGCTGGCTGGTCACGATGTCTCATATCGGTGCGACACCGGTACGAATACACGCTCGCGACGTGGGCACCGAGGTGCCCTTTTCGCCCATCTTCCGCCACACGGCCTCTGGCTGATTGCAGGTCGAAAAGAACCGGCTTCTTTGACTTCTGCACACATGATCCTTACCTTGATGACGACGCAGACTTTGGACACTGCGCTCTTGGATCCCGACCCAGGACTTGCGGTCCGGCCGATGCAGTGGGGGGCCCGATAACTCTACGCCTGCGACGCGGGCGGGGCAGATGGGCGATGCGACATCGCCGGCGCTGCAGGACGTTTTGCCGTCCAGACCGGTGGGCAGCGCGACCGGGTCCCGTCAACCTCGGCCCCGTCGATTTCATCGAACCGCCGCGCTGGCCGGCAGAACGGTGATCCTGTTGCTTTGCACGTAACGAGCATGACCGTGGCGGCAAGCTGGGGCCGGCCGCCAGCCTGATCGACCATCGCCGCGGATGCAGGTCCAAGGCCGCGCCATGCGCTTGCGGGCCACAAGGATCGTGTCAGAGGTGGATCTGGAAACGATCCATACCTAGATCGGCTTCGTGGTCGCGATCATCGCCAAGCTTCTGAATGTCGGCAGCGGTGTGATCGCGCTTGCGCTGCACTTCGTCCTGCCGTTCATCGCTATCAAGCGGGGTGACCATGCAGGTTGCGTGCG
>JAYZBS010000041.1:0-22727 GCA_036338635.1 Pseudomonadota bacterium
GCCGAACCGAACGCGCTGATCTGCTTCGCCGGTCCCCGCGTCATCGAACAGACCATCCGCGAGAAGCTGCCCGAGGGCTTCCAACGCGCCGAATACCTGCTGGAACACGGCATGCTGGACCGCGTCACCCACCGCAAGCAGCTGCGCGACGACCTGATCTCGATCCTGCGCATGCTGGGCGGCCTGCCCGCACCGACCCGCGCCGACCTTCCGGCCCCCGCCACGCCCGACATCGCGCCGCCCCCGCAGGCGGCGGCACCGGCGGAATAACCTTCTTCCTTGTCACAACACCCCGGGTGCCCGGGGGCTGGCCCCCGGCGGTATCCATGAGCCAATCCGACCAGATCCTGGCGCGCCTGATGGCGCTGCACCCCAAGGTCATCGACCTGTCGCTGGACAGGATGCACCGCATCCTGGCCGCGCTCGGCCATCCCGAACGTGCGATCCCGCCGGTGATCCATATCGCCGGCACCAACGGCAAGGGCAGCACGCAGGCGATGATCCGTGCCGGACTGCAGGCCGGTGGGTCGCGGGTCCATGCCTATACTTCGCCGCACCTGGCGCATTTCCACGAACGCATCCGCCTGGCGGGCGATCTGATCGGCGAAGACACCCTCGCCGCCACGTTGGAGGAGTGCGAGGCCGCGAATGACGGCCAGCCGATCACCTTCTTCGAGATCACGACCGCCGCTGCCTTCCTGGCCTTCTCTCGCGTGCCTGCGGACTATACCCTGCTCGAGGTGGGACTTGGCGGGCGCCTGGACGCGACCAATGTCGTGGACGATCCGCGGCTGACGGTCATCACGCCGGTGTCGATCGATCACACCCAGTACCTGGGCGACACGCTGCCCCTGATCGCCGGCGAAAAGGCCGGTATCGTCAAGCCGCGCGTTCCCGTCATCGTCGGCCCGCAAGAGGACGAGGCCCTGCGCGTGATCGAGGCGCGGGCGCAGGGGCTGACGGCCCCGATCGTCGCCCATGGGCAGCACTGGATGATCCAGCCCGACCGCGACGGCATGGTATTCCAGGACGATCACGGCCTGTGGGACCTGCCGCTGCCGAACCTGATCGGTCCGCATCAGATCCAGAATGCCGGCACGGCGCTGGCCGCGCTGCGCGCCCTCGGCGCGACCGAGGCACAGGCCCGCGCCGCCGTCACCCAAGCCGAATGGCCGGCCCGCATGCAGCGCCTGCGCCGTGGACCGCTGGTCGACCTGGCCGGCCGGGCCGAGCTGTGGCTGGACGGCGGTCACAACCCGGCCGGCGGAGAGGCCTTGGCAGCCACGCTGTCGGCCCTGCCCCCCCGCCCGACCTACCTGATCTGCGGGATGCTGAATACCAAGGACATTGCCGGATATCTGCGTCCGCTGGCAGCCCATGCGGCCAGCCTGACCGCGATCGACATCCCCGGCGAGGAGAACACGCTACCTGCTGCGGAAACTGCTCGGATCTCGGGCGAAGTCGGAATTCGCACAGGCATCGCACCCGACGCGAGCCAGGCGATCCGCGACATCATCGCCGCCGATCCCGAAGCCCGCATCCTGATCTGCGGCTCACTCTATCTGGCGGGCCGCATCCTGCGCGAGAACGGCTGACACGCGGGGGGCATTCGTCGCAAGCGCAACCGCCTGCAAGATGGACCCGCAATCACGCCCGGAACACGCCCATGTTGGTGCTGACCGGGTTGAACGCCTGCGCCAAGTTCAGGCGCCGCCTGGGCCAGACGGTTCGACTGACGTTTGGGCTCGCCACAATGGCGCCGTCAGCCGCAGGATACGAAACGGCGGGCCGTTTGTCTCTCCAGCAGCACCCGCCGACGACCCGCACGGACCCGCGCCTAGGCCCATGCAAGCCGGTCTCGTCGCCTCCAAGCGGGTCGCATCACCCCGTAAGGGCCATCCAGATCGCTCGCCGGCTTTGACGCTGCACCTCATCGGCCAGCCGCGTCAGTCCGCCGCCCAGTCCCAGGCGCAGGTGAACTGGCCCAGCCGCCGTCTGACCTCGGCCTCGTCGTCCACGCGCGTGATCTGGGCCACCAGCCCGCGCCTCTTGTCCTCCTCGACGGCCACCACGCTGGCACCGGTGCCGGACAACGCCTCGTCATAAACCCGGGTAATCGCCAGCTTGCGCAAGGCAGGCTTGAATATCTTGCCGACGGCGGTCTTGGGCAGTTCCGGCAGAACCTCGATATGCTTGGGGACCGCCGCGCGTTCGTGGATATGGGCCTTGGCATGAGCCATCAGATCCTCGATCTTGACCGAAGCCCCCTCGACCAGCTCGACATAGGCGCAGGGCAGCTCACCCGCGAAGGCGTCCGGCTGGCCGATGGCCCCGACGAAAGAAACCGACGGGTGGGACAGAAGCCCCTCCTCGATCTCGGCCGGGTCGATGTTGTGGCCACCGCGGATGATCAGGTCCTTGGCCCGTCCGGTGATCCACAGATACCCGTCAGAATCGATGCGCCCCAGGTCCCCGGTGCGAAGATAGCGGTCCTCGGCGAACAGCTTGTGGTTCTTGTCGGTCTCGGTATAGGTCGAGCCGGGGAAAACGCCGGGATTGGCAACGCAGATCTCTCCGACCTCGTCGACGCCGCATTCGTGGATCTGCCCGCTGTCCGAATGGTTCAGGATCCGCACATGCGTGTAGGGCAGCGGGATCCCGACCGAGCCGACCTTCTTCAGCCCCTCCAGCGGATTGCAGCTGACCAGGCAGGTCGCCTCGGTCAGGCCATAGCCTTCCGCGATCTCGACCCCGGTGGCGGCCTTGAAGCGGTTGTAAAGCTCGACCGGCAGGGGCGCCGATCCCGAAATGGCGGTCTTGAGGCTGCTGACGTCGGCGTCGACCGGACGCTGCATCAGCGCGGCGATGGCCGTCGGCACGGTAATCAGGAAGGTCGCCTGCCAGCGCTCGATCAGCTTCCAGAAGTTGTCGAAGACCCCCTCGCCCCGATAGCCCGCGGGCGTGGGCATGACCACATGCGCGCCGGATGCGATGCAGGACATGAGCACCGGATAGGCGGCGAAGACATGAAACATCGGCAGCGGGCACATCAGCACGTCGGTTTCGTCGAACAGCAAGGTGCCGCCCAGCCAGCCGTTGTAGATCATGCCCGAATATTTGTGCTGCGCGACCTTCGGTGTGCCGGTCGTGCCGCCGGTGTGGAAATAGGCCGCCACGCGATCCTGCTTCGGGTCGTCGAAATCCAGCCGCGTGTGCTTGCAGCCGCTGGCGGCGGCCTCGAAGTTCAGGACCTTGGCATGGTGGCGCGTCTTTACCTTCGGGCGGATCAACGGCACGATCCAGCGCTTGAGACCGCGCAGGTGGCGGTTCAGGTCGACCTCGATCACATGGGTCACGTCGGGCGACTGCGCGACAGCTTCGGCCGCCTTCTGCGCCACGTCGGTCTTGGGGAAGGACCGCAACGTCACAAGGACCTTGGCCCTGGTCTCGCGCAGGATGCCGGCGATCTGCTGGGCGTCCAGCAGCGGGTTGATCGGGTTCACGATGCCGGCGGTCGCGCCAGCCAACAGAACCACCGGCGTTTCGACGGTATTGGGCAGCAAATAGGCGACGGTGTCTGTCGGACCCACGCCCAAGCTGCGGAACAGGTTGGCGGTCTCGGTCACACGCTCGAGCAGCTCCTGCCAGCTGAGCGTGGTCGAGGGCGCACGCGGCCCCGACAGCAGCTGGAACGAGATCGCGGGCCGCTGCGGGTGGCGTTCGGCCGTGCGTGCCAGAAAGTCATAGATGGTCACGGGCAGGTCGCGCGCCTGATAGTCGCATTCGCTCTCGATCCTGTCGCGGTCCCCAAAGGTGCTGAACTTGCCCATCCGATCCTCCCTCGCGAGCCGCTGGCACGGCCCCTCCCTGCCGCGGCAGGATGTCCCGAAGGCGGCGCAGTGAGCAAGGCCCTGCGCCCTGGACCCAGGCAAGAACGCCGCGTCATCCGGCGGCATGCGGGGTTGGCGGTGACCCGCCCAGATGCGAAAGACTGGACAACGTCGCCTACCAATCCTTAAGGTTGTTCTTATAAACACCACTGCAACCTCAACGGACATGGAAGAAGGCAGATGGCAGACACACCGCACGGACGACCGATGCGCATGCTTGTGCTGTGCGGGCTGATCCTGGCCGGCTGCGCCACCACGCAGGGCGGGGACCTGGGCACCGATCCATATGCCGTCCAGATCGCCGAACCAGGCGAGGCGACCTGCACCGCCACCAGCGCCGCCGACAACGCGGCGGGCGCCGCTGCGACGAACCGCGCCCGCAGCAGCGCGGGGCTTCCTGCGGTGACGGCGAGGGCGGTCCTGGCCAAGGTGGCGGCCGCACATGCCTGCGACATGGCCCGGCGGGGGCGCATGACCCATATTGGAAGCACGACGACCGGGCCGGCGGCGCGGGTGCGCGCGGCGGGCTATGCGCCTTCGATCACGGCCGAAAACATCGCCGCCGGGCCCTATGCTCTGCCCCGCGTGCTGCAGGAGTGGAACTCGTCCCAGGGACACCGGACAAACATCTTGCTGCCGCAGGTGCGCGACTTCGGTATCGGCCGGGCCGTGGGCGCCGACGGGCGCACCGTCTATTGGTCGGCCGTCTACGCGGCGCCGCGACAGGGGCCGGTGCGCCGCTAAACCGATCAGTCGGCCAGTTCAGCGACTTGCTGCGGGCCATCGGTGAACTGCATCCGCGCCAGTCGGGCATAGAGCCCGCCTTCCGCCACCAGCGCCTCGTGGCTGCCCTGCGCGACGATGCGACCCTGATCCAGCACGACGATGCGGTCGGCATTCTTCACCGTCGCCAGGCGGTGTGCAACGATGATCGTCGTCCGCCCCTCGGCCAGGCGGCCCACGGCCGCCTGCACAAGGCCTTCGGATTCGGCATCCAGCGCGCTTGTCGCCTCGTCCAGCAGCAGGATCGGGGCGTCGCGCAGAATGGCGCGGGCGATGGCCACGCGCTGGCGCTGCCCGCCAGACAGCATTACCCCGCGTTCGCCAAGGGCCGTGTCATAACCATGCGGCAGCGCAGCGATGAAATCATGCGCATGGGCCGCGCGTGCGGCGGCCTGAACCTCGGCGTCGCTGGCCTCGGGGCGGCCGAGGCGGATGTTGTCGGCGGCCGAGGCCGCAAAGATTACCGGGTCCTGCGGCACCAAGGCGATCCGGCTGCGCAGGTCGACGCGGGCCAGTTCGCGCAGGTCGGTTCCGTCCAGCGTCACGCGCCCCGACTGCGGGTCCCAGAATCGCTGGATCAGCTGGATCACCGTCGTCTTGCCCGCCCCGGACGGGCCGACAAGGGCCACCGTCTCTCCGGGCCGGATGGTGAGGTCGACCCCGTGCAGCGCCGGGCTGTCCGGCCGCGAGGGGAAGCGAAAGCTGACGCCCTCGAACCCGATCTGGCCGCGCACCGGCTGCGGCAGGTCACGCGGATGGGCCGGATCGGTCAGCGCATCCTCGGCCGACAGCAGCTCTGCCAGGCGTTCGGTCGCTCCGGCGGCGCGCTGCAGCTCGCCCCAGATCTCGGACAGGGCGCCCGCACCGCCCGCGACCAGCACCGCATAGATGACGAACTGCACCAGCTGGCCCGCGGTCATGGCGCCTTCGCGCACATCCCGCGCGCCGATCCACAGGACGCCGATCACGCCGGCGAAGATCAGGAAGATCACGATGGCGGTCATCACCGCCCGCGTGCCGATGCGGGTCATCGCAACGCGATAGGACCGTTCCGTGACGTCGTCGAAGCGGTCGATGCTGCGCGCCTCGGCGGTATAGGCCTGGACCGTCTGCGCGGCCAGCAGCGTCTCCGATGCCGTGCCCGAAGATTGTGCGATCCAGTCCTGGTTCTGGCGCGACAGCCCGCGCAAGCGGCGGCCCAGCACGATGATCGGCACCAGGATGGCGGGCACGATCAGCAGGACCAGTCCCGTCAGCTTGACCGAGGTCCAGGCCAGCAGCGCCATGCCGCCCACCAGGATCAAAACGTTGCGCAGCGCGATCGATAGGGACGACCCCACGACCGACTGGATCAGCGTCGTGTCGGTGGTGATGCGCGACAGGATCTCTCCGGTCATGACGCGCTCGAAGAAGGCCGGCGACAGGGTGATGACGCGGGCATAGACCGCCTTGCGGATGTCGGCCACGACACGTTCGCCCAGGCGCGTGACGAAGAAGTACCGCGCCGCCGTTCCCAGGGCCAGCAGCGCCACGATGACCAGCGCGGCCCCGAAATAGCGGTTCAGCAGCCCCGCCCCGTCGTCGAAGTTGTCGACCACGCGGCGCACCGCCAGCGGCAGGATCAGGCTGATGGCCGAGGTGCCGACCAGCGCCAGCAGCGCCAGCACCACCTGCCCCCGATAGGGCCGCACGAACGGCCAGAGCGCCCCGAGCGCCCCCACGCGACGGCTGGTGGGCCTGTCTTCGATGATCCGATTGCCGCGTGCCATTCCCGCCCGTCCGATGTTCTTGCGGCCCCGGTTTAGGCCTCGTGCGGCGCAAGGACAAGCGCACGGCCTGTCGCGGGGGACCTATGGCTGAACGGACCCGTCGGCCAGCGCGCCCCGCAGAAGGTCGACCGCCTGCGCCAGCTTTTCGTCGATGACATGCAGGTACTGCGTCCAGTCGGTCAGCTGCCGCAGTTCGGCCACCCCGTCAGAGATACCCCGAAGTCCGATCAGCGGCACGTCGAACAGCTGAGCGGCGCGCATGTGGGCGAAGGTCTCCATGTCGACCATATCCTCCTCGATCCGCTGATAGGCCGCGCCGCTGACGATGTTCGCGCCCGTGGAGAGGCTGGCCACCGGCAGGCCGGGGATGCGGAGGGGCAGGTCGATCATCCGCGGCAGGTCCAGAAGCGGCGTGCATCCCACCGCAAATCCCAAAGGGGAGGCATCCATGTCGCGATAGCCGACCGCGCCCACCTGGTAGATCCCGGTCTGGACCAGCCGCGCCGACCCGGCCGACCCCAGCGACACGATCAGCCGCGGCAGCGGGTCCATGCGCGACAGGGCGGCGGTCAGGCGGACGGCGCCCTCGACCGGGCCGATGCCGGTGATCAGCGGATCGATGCGCGCCTGCAGGGCGGGTCCGTATTCCGGCCTTGCGGCCATCACGAACAGGACCGGCACACCGGCGATCAGGTCGGGCTGGGGCATCGTCACCTCGGGGTTTGTGACGGGGTGGCATGGGTCCCGCGGGCGGTCAAGCGCGATGCGCCCTTGCGGCCATGCGCGCGCCTGTGGCAGGGGTCGACGGTCGATTACGGGGGCAGCGATGGGCAAGGTCAGCGATCTTTACCGGCAACGCGTGGCGGCGGGAAAGCTGCGTCCCGATCCCGCGCAAGAGGCCGTGCTGCCGCAGATGGACCGGGTGCTGGACGAGATGACTTCGACGCCTGCGCCCAAGCGGTCGGCGTGGCGGGCCTTCTTGGGCGTGGGCAATCCGCAATCCGTGCCGGGTGCACGGGGCCTCTACCTGTGGGGCGGGGTCGGCCGCGGCAAGTCGATGCTGATGGACCTGATGGCCGAGGCGGCCGGTGACATCCCCTGCCGGCGCGTGCATTTCCATGCCTTCATGCAGGACATCCAGGCCGGGCTGGAGGCGGCGCGCAAGCGTGGCGAACAGGACACCGTCCGCCCCGTGGCCGAGGCCGTCGCCCGCGAGACCCGGCTGCTGTGCTTCGACGAGATGCAGATCACGGACATCGCCGACGCGATGATCGTGGGGCGGCTGTTCCAGGTGCTGTTCGACCAGGGCGTCGTCGTGGTCACGACCTCGAACAGGGTGCCCGAGGATCTTTACAAGCACGGCCTGAATCGGCAGTTGTTCCTGCCCTTCATCGGCCTGATCCGCCAGCGGATGGAGGTCGTTTGCCTGGACAGCCAGACCGACTATCGCCAGAACCGCGCGGCGGGCGGTCAGGTCTGGTTCACGCCCGCCAATGCCGATGCCAAGGCCGCCATCGATGCGGCCTGGTCGGACCTTACAGACAGTGCCGACCCCGAACCCTGCCGGATCGAGGTCAAGGGCCGTCAGGTCGAGCTTGCCGCCTGTTCGGGCCGCGTGGCGCGGTCCAGCTTCTGGGACCTTTGCGGGCGCGCACTGGGACCGGCGGATTACCTGGCGGTGGCGGATGCGCTGGACGTGCTGATGATCGACGGGGTGCCGCGCCTCTCGGCCTCGAACTACAACGAGGCCAAGCGCTTCGTCACGCTGATCGACGCCCTCTATGAGGCGCATGTCCGGCTGATCGCCAGCGCCGCGGATGAGCCTGAGCAGCTTTACAACGAGGGCGAGGGCAGCTTCGAATTTGAACGCACCGCCAGCCGCCTGCGGGAAATGCAGGATGCGGCCTGGGGGACGCGGGATTAGACCCCCAGGGTGCGGCGGCCGCGGGCGACCAGGTCGCGCATCTCCTGCAGGGTCATCTCGCCGAAGACGGCCTCGTCGCCGCAGATGAAGGTGGGCGTGCCCATCAGCCCCATGTGATCGGCCAGAAGGAAGCTGGTCGAGATGTGCTTGGCCACCGCATCCGACTCCATGCGCTCGCGCAGCTCGGCCTCATCCAGGCCGACGTCGCGGGCGATGCGCATGACGCTGGCCTCCTCGGCCCGGCCGCGCATACCCAGCATGCCGGCATGAAAACGCCAGTATTTCCCGGTCGGCAGCGAGGCCAGCGAGGCGCGGGCGGCGAATTCCGACCCCGGCCCGAAGACCGGCCATTCGCGATAGACGACGCGCAGGTCAGGATCGCCGGTGACCAGCTGCTGCATCACCGGCAGCATCTTGCGGCAGAACCCGCAGTTATAGTCGAAGAACTCGGTCAGGGTGATGTTGCCGTCGGGGTTGCCCAGGACGGGCGCGGTCGGGTCGCGCTCCAGCGCGTCGCGCAGTTCCTCGGGCATGGGGTTCGAACGCTCCTGCGCCAGCGCGGGAAGGGCGGCGAAGGCGCCGGCAGAGGCCAGAAGAAGGCGGCGGGTCGGCATGGCTTGTCCTTTTGCGGCGGCTGGGGTCAGATGGTCAGCTAACGCGAGGTGGCACGATGGGTAAACCGCGACGGCGGGACAGGGACGTCACGATGCCGTCAGCCGAACCGGCTGAGCCGGTCTGCCCGCTGTGCCTTCGGCCGATCCCGCCGGACGTCCCGCAGAGCCGCCATCACCTGATCCCCAAGCTGAAGGGCGGCAGAGGGGGCGAGACCGTTCTGCTGCACCACATCTGCCACAAGACGATCCACAAGACCCTGCGCGAGGGCGAACTGGCGCGCAGCTTCAACACCGTCGAGGCGCTGCGTGCGCAACCGGACCTGGCGCGGTTCTGGGCATGGATTGCCAAACGCCCGCCGGGATTCACCGGCAAGGTGCGCTGAACGCTTTGCGATCGGGCGATTCGGGCGCATGCTGGTCCCTCAACCAGAAGGAGCCTGCCATGACCCGCACGATCCTGACCGCCGCCCTGGTCTGCCTGACCGCCCCCGCCGCGATGGCGCAGACGGCGCCCGCCCCTGCCCCCGACGAGGCGCAGACCGCCCCGCTGGAGCAGACGGTGCCCGTACGCCGCACGTCCTGCGGTCGCGACAAGCACGTGATGTCCTGACGGAAAAAGGGCGCCGCAATTGCGACGCCCCTGATGGTCAGCGCGTGAACTTCTTGTACTTCACACGCTTGGGCTCGACCGAGTCCGGTCCCAGGCGGCGTATCTTGTCTTCCTCGTAGGCCTCGAAGTTGCCCTCGAACCATTCGACATGGGCGTCGCCCTCGAAGGCCAGGATGTGCGTGCACAGCCGGTCGAGGAAGAAGCGATCGTGGCTGATGATGACCGCGCAGCCCGCGAAATCTTCCAGCGCGGCTTCCAGCGCCTGCAGGGTTTCCACGTCGAGGTCGTTGGTCGGCTCGTCCAGCAGCAGCACGTTGCCGCCCGACTTCAGCAGCTTGGCCATGTGCACGCGGTTGCGTTCACCGCCCGATAGCTGGCCCACCTTCTTCTGCTGGTCGCCGCCCTTGAAGTTGAAGGCGCTGCAATAGGCGCGGCTGTTCATCTGGGCATCGCCCAGGACGATCTGCTCGGCCCCGCCGCTGATTTCTTCCCAGACGGTGTTGTTGTCAGACAGCGCGTCGCGCGACTGGTCGACATAGGACAGGTGGACCGTATCGCCCCAGGTGATCTCGCCCTCGTCAGGCTGCTCGTTGCCGGTCAGCATGCGGAACAGGGTCGACTTGCCTGCACCGTTCGGTCCGATCACACCGACGATGCCGCCGGGCGGCAGGGCAAAGTCCAGCCCCTCGATCAGCAGCTTGTCGCCCATCGCCTTCTTGAGACCCGACACCTCGATCACCTTGCCGCCAAGGCGTTCGCCGTTGGGAATGATGATCTGAGCGCGGGCCAGCTTTTCACGCTCGGACTGGTTGGCCAGTTCGTTATAGGCGCTGATCCGGGCCTTGGACTTTGCCTGCCGCGCCTTGGCGCCGGCACGGATCCATTCCAGCTCGCGCTCCAGCACCTTCTGCTTGGACTTGTCCTCGCGCGCTTCCTGCTCCAGCCGCTTGGCCTTCTGCTCTAGCCAAGCGGAATAGTTGCCCTCGTAGGGGATGCCCCGGCCGCGATCCAGTTCCAGGATCCAGCTGGTGATGTCGTCCAGGAAATAGCGGTCGTGGGTGACGGTCAGGATGGTGCCCGGATATTCGATCAGGTGCTTCTGCAGCCAGGCGATGGTTTCCGCATCCAGGTGGTTGGTCGGTTCGTCCAGCAGCAGCATGTCGGGCGCTTCCAGCAGCAGCTTGCACAGCGCCACGCGGCGGCGTTCACCGCCCGAAAGCGTGGTGACGTCCGCATCGTCGGGCGGGCAGCGCAGGGCCTCCATCGCGACGTCGATCTGGCTGTCCAGATCCCACAGGTTCTCGGCGTCGATCTGGTCCTGCAAGGCGGCCATCTCCTCGGCCGTCTCGTCCGAGTAGTTCATCGCCAGCTCGTTATAGCGGTCGAGCTTGGCCTGCTTGGCCGCGACGCCCAGCATCACGTTGCCGCGGACGTCGAGGGATTCGTCCAGCTGCGGCTCCTGCGGCAGATAGCCCACGGTCGCGCCCTTGGCGGCCCAGGCCTCGCCGGTGAAATCCTTGTCCCAGCCCGCCATGACGCGCAGCAGGGTCGATTTACCAGCGCCATTGACGCCGACGACGCCGATCTTGACGCCGGGAAGGAAGTTCAGACGGATGTTCTCGAAGACCTTCTTGCCGCCGGGATAGGTCTTGGACACGCCGTCCATGTGGTAGACGAACTGATAGGACGCCATCGGACTCTCCTGTAATTTGCTGCCTTGTAGGCGATCGGGCGGGCCGATGGAAGGTCAGCAGATCTCGGCCACGAAATCGCGGCCAAGCAGGTCGCAAAGCGCCTCGACCTGCGGGGCCAGCCGCGCCTCCAGCGCAGCGACGGCCTCGGGCGGCGGCATCAGGCCCGGCGCATTGGCGAAGACCTTCTGCGTCAGGTTGCCATAAAGCCCCGGCCCGATACCCAGGTGCGCCTCGACCGCGTCCATGACCCGGTGCGGCGCGGCGGCGATGCGTCCGAAGGGGATCACCAGCATGTCCGGATAGCGCGCCAGCCAGCGCGGCAGATAGGCGGCATAGTCGCCGCGTTCGTCCAGGACCGGGTTCGCCACCTCGGCCAGCCAGTCGTCCAGCGTCAGCGGCGTGCGCTTTTCCCGGCGCAGATTCATGCGCAGCTGCGATATCGCGCGATCGACTGGGTGGCGGATCAGATAGATGACGCGCGCCTTGGGCAGCAGGTCGCGGACCGCCTGCACCCCTTCGTCGGGCAGGACCGAATATTCCGGCGTAAAGTCCATCGGAATGGCATGGGCCGGCGCCGGCGCGAAGACGCGCTTGTACCACTGGTTGTGAAACATCTTGCCGCTGGTGATGGCGGTCAGATAGGCGTCCAGCGCAGGCTCCAGCGGCACCTGCCGCATCTTGTGGCGGTCGCGGATCTCCTGCGGCTTGTTGCGGTAGTGCCAGGCGATCCAGCGGCGATGGCCGGGGATGTGCTGGTGGTTGAAATACTGGACCTCCTTGAACGGCGGAATCCAGACCTGCGGGTGCTGGCCCAGCATCTGCGCCAGCCAGCTGGTCCCCGCCTTCTGCGCCCCGATGCATAGCGCGCCGGGTTTTCGCGGCTGGCCCTCGGGGTCGAAGGCCGGGCTGATGGCCAGCGTGGTCACCAGCCGCGCCAGCTGATCAGTCGCGTCGTCCCCAGAGATCATACTCACCCGCCTCGTCCACCGTCACCGTCAGGATATCGCCGGGGCTCAGGCCGTCAAACCCCTCGTCGATGAACAGGTTGCCGTCGATTTCGGGCGCATCGGCCTTGGTCCGGCAGGTGGCGCCACCCTCGTCGACCTCATCCACGATCACCTCCAGCCGGGTGCCGACCTTGGCCTCCAGCTTGGCGGCGCTGATCGCCTGGGCCTTCTCCATGAAGCGCTCGAAACGCTCCTGCTTGATGTCCGCGGGCACATGGCCGGGCAGGTCGTTCGCACGGGCGCCCTTGACGTTTTCGTACTGGAAGGCCCCGACGCGGTCCAGTTGCGCCTCGTCCAGCCAGTCCAGCAGGGTCTGGAACTCGGCCTCGGTTTCCCCCGGATAGCCGACGATGAAGGTCGACCGCAGGGTGATCTCGGGACAGATCGCGCGCCAGGCGGCGATCTCGTCCAGCGTCTTCGCAGCCGCCGCGGGGCGGGCCATGCGACGCAGCACGTCGGGATGGGCGTGCTGGAACGGGATGTCCAGATAGGGCAGCACCAGCCCGTCAGCCATCAGCGGGATCAGGTCGCGGACATGCGGATAGGGATAGACGTAATGCAGCCGCACCCAGGCGCCCAGTGATCCAAGGTCGCGGGCAAGGTCGGTGACATGGGCGCGGTGGCCGCGCTCGGTCTCGTGCCTGCGGTCAAGGCCATAGGCACTGGTGTCCTGGCTGATGACCAGCAGCTCGCGCACGCCAGCCTCGACCAGCTTCTCGGCCTCTCGCACGACGGCATGGGCCGGGCGGCTGACCAGCCGGCCGCGCATGTCGGGGATGATGCAGAACTTGCACTTGTGGTTGCAGCCTTCCGAAATCTTCAGATAGCTGTAGTGCCGCGGCGTCAGGCTGACGCCGGATGCCGGAAGCAGGTCGATGAAGGGGTCGGGCTTCGGCGGCACCGCACCGTGGACCGCATCCAGCACCTGTTCGTATTGATGCGGGCCGGTCACGGCCAGAACCTTAGGATGCGCGCCGGTGATATAGTCAGGCTCGGCCCCCAGGCAGCCGGTGACGATCACGCGGCCGTTCTCGCGCAGCGCCTCTCCGATGGCATCGAGGCTTTCGGCCTTGGCGCTGTCCAGAAAGCCGCAGGTATTGACCACCACCGCGTCCGCGCCGTGATAGTCGGCGCTGATCGCATAACCCTCGGCCCGCAGGCGAGTCAGGATGCGTTCGCTGTCGACCAGCGCCTTGGGGCAACCCAGGGACACCATGCCGATGGTCGGCTGGCCGTCGCGCCGATCACCGGGACGGTCATCGGGAATGCGCGCGCGGGCAAGGTCTGGACGAAGGTCTGGCGGGTTCTGCTGCATCCGCCGCACATAAGCGATTCGCCTGCGCGGGAAAAGATGCAACAGCGCGGGCCCGTCAGCGGCGCCTGAAGAACCGGCGCAATAACTTGAAGATCGCGAACCACTTGAATAGCCTGTACATCTTCCTTCTCCTTTGTGAAGATTCGGTCAACGTCGGAGACGCCTGCCGGGTTCAGCCATGCCCGCCGCGGCGTCCTGTCTCCGGATCGTGATTTCACCTCTGCCCCGTTTCCGGAAAGTCTGGCGACATGAACATGAACCGCCTTGCCCTGATCCTGATCGCCGCGCTGGCCGCGGCCACGCCCGCCGTCTCGCAGGAAGGCATCCGCCGGGCGGGGCCCTTCATCGACGTCTGGAACAACCGGGGCGGCAATGTGCTGCAGATGGTGCAGACGCGGGCCGACCTTGCGCGATCGGGGCGGCAGGTCCGGATCCGCGGCTATTGCCGGTCGGCCTGCACCATCCTGACGACCCTGCCCAATGCCTGCCTTGGCCCGCATGCCCGGATCGGGTTCCATGCACCGCGCATCCCGAACACGCAGATCATCCCGCCCTATGTCGACCAGATCATGGGCAATTTCTATCGCGGGGGCATCCGCGACCGCTGGTTCGGCGGCTGGAACCGCTCGCTGGAGATGCAGATCGTCAGCGCCCGCGACTACGTCAAGTTGGACCCGCAGGCGCGCATTTGCGACAGCATCAAGCCGTAAGCGTCACTCGCGCAGTCGCCATCCGGTGGCGAAGATCCAGCGGATGACCGCCATGCAGACGACGACCATCAGCGCCACGGCGAACAGCGACGTTCCCACCGGCACGTCGGCCAACCCGAAGAACGCCCACCTAAACCCCGAGATCAGATAAAGGACCGGGTTCAGCTTGGCCACGCCCTCCCAAAAGGGCGGCAGCATGCTGGCTGAATAGAAGGCGCCGCCCAGGAAAACCAGCGGCATGATGACCATCATCGGCACGATCTGCAGCTGCTCGAACGACTTGGCCCAGAGGCCGATGATGAAGCCCAGAAGGCTGAAGCCCAGTGACGACAGGATCAGGAAGGCCAGCATCCAGAAAGGGTGCAGGATGTGGACGCCCACGAAGGCGAAGCTGGTCAGCAGGATCACCAGTGCGATCATGATCGCCTTGACGGCGGCCGCCCCGACGAAGCCCAGGGTGACCTCGATCCAGCCCACGGGGGACACGAGATATTCGAAGATCGTGCCACTGAACTTGGGGAAATAGATCCCGAAGCTGGCGTTGCTGACGGCCTGCTGCAGCACCGTCAGCATCATCAGGCCGGGCACGATGAAGGCGCCGTATTCCACGCCCTCGACCGACTGGATGCGCCCGCCGATGGCCGCGCCGAAGACCACGAAGTAAAGCACCGTCGACAGCACGGGCGAGGCCAGCGACTGCCAGATGGTGCGGAAGAAGCGGGTCATCTCGTGGTGGAAGATGGCCCAGATGCCATGCCAGTTCAGCGCGTTCATGCCGCGTCCTCCGACACGAGTGACAGGAAGACCTCTTCCAGGCTGGACTGACGGGTCGAGACGTCGCGCACGGTGATCCCGCGCGACGCCAGGTCGCCCAGCAGCCGGGCGATGCCGGTGCGTTCCGCCCGCGTGTCATAGTCATAGCGCAGGTGGCGGCCATCGGTCAGCACCACGCCGCGGTCGGCCAGATCGTCCGGCACCGCATCCAGCGGCGCGTCAAGTTCGATGTTCAGGGTCTTCTTGCCGAATTCGCCCATCAGCTCGGCCGTGGGGCGGACCAGCAGCAGCTGGCCCTTGGCGATGACGCCGACGCGGTCGGCCATCTCCTCGGCTTCTTCCAGGTAATGGGTGGTCAGGATGATGGTCACGCCTTCGCGGCGCAGGTCGCCCACGACCTGCCACATCTCGCGGCGCAGCGCGACGTCGACCCCGGCGGTCGGTTCGTCCAGGAACAGCACCTTGGGCTGGTGCGACAGCGCCTTGGCGATCAGCACCCGGCGCTTCATGCCGCCAGACAGCTCGCGCGTCGCGGCATCGCGCTTGTCCCACAGAGCCAGCGCCCGCAGGATGCGTTCGATATAGGCGTCGTCGGGCGGCATGCCGTAAAGGCCGCGCGTGAAGCGGACGCAGTTGATGACCTTCTCGAAGGGTTCGAGCGCAATCTCCTGCGGGACAAGTCCGATCAGCTTGCGCGCCGCGCGCCAGTCGGTGCGGATGTCGTGGCCGCCCACGCGGACCGTGCCGCCGGTGGGTACCACCAGCCCGCAGATGATCGAGATCATCGTCGTCTTGCCAGCGCCGTTCGGCCCCAGAAGGGCGATGATCTCGCCCTCGTCGATGGTCAGGCTGACGTCGTCCAGCGCCTTGGTGCCGCTGCCATATTGCTTCGACAGGTGATCGACTTCGATGATCGCGCCCATGCGCCCTCCGGTCATTTCGTGATGGGGGCCGCCAGCGCCCGGACTGGCAGATAGGCATCCGAACACGCGAATGCCAGAGCCGTGATCCCGCCCGGCCGAAGGGTTGCACCGGCCACAGCCAGAGGGCAAGCTTTGATCGACATGCAACGAGGCATCAGATGATTTCCCCGGCCTTGCCGGAACGCGCGTCTCCGGCGGCGGGGCGCTAAGGCCATGTTCCCGATCCGCGACCACAACCCGTCCCACCGCACGCCGCTGGTGACCTGGATGCTGATCGCCGCGAACGTGGCGATGTACGTGGCCACCTTTCCACTGGTGCCGGGCGGAGAATACCTGTGGGCGCGGCTGGCGCTCTATCCACTGGCGGTCGTAAACGGAGAGCTGGTGACGGGCCTTCTGACCCACATGTTCCTGCATGCGGGGCTGCTGCACCTGGTTGGGAACATGCTGTTCCTGTGGATCTTCGGCGACAACCTGGAAGACCAGATGGGCCGGCGGGCCTTCCTGGGCTTCTATCTTGCGGCCGGACTGGCGGCGGCGGGCCTGCAGGTCCTGGCCGATCCGCTGTCGCCGGTGCCCATGGTGGGCGCGTCGGGCGCCATCGCGGGTGTGATGGGCGGGTATCTTCTGATGTTCCCGCGCGCCAGGGTCGACGTGCTGGCGATCTTCATCATCTTCTTCAAGGTCTTCACGCTGCCGGCCTGGGCGATGCTGGGCGTGTGGTTCGCGCTTCAGCTGTTCGGGGGCTTCACCAGCATCGGGGCCGAGGGCGGCGTGGCGTATTGGGCGCATGCCGGGGGCTTCGTCGCGGGCGCCCTGTTGGCCCTGCCGCTGTTCCTGAAACGCGGTGGGCGGGCTTTCTGGGCAAGAACCCAGGGCCACCCGCCGCATCCGGACGCGGCCTACTCCGCCACCCGAATCCCCCGCGTCACCCGCCGCTGAACGGGCGCGGGCGCCGCCCCCCATTGAGGGGGCCGCCGCCCGTCGGGGCCTGACGGCCCCGATCACCCCCGCAGGTGGCCCACGCTCATGTGACGTTTGCGGCCGAAGCCGGGGCGGCGGTCGACGTCGAAACCGGCATCGGCCAGCGCCCGCCGGACGTGGCCTGCGGCCGTATAGGTCGCAAAGCTGCCGCCGGCAGCCGTGTGCCGGCCCACCTGGGCCATCACGTCCGGCGCCCACATCTGCGGGTTCTTGGCCGGAGAGAAGCCGTCGAGGAACCAGGCGTCCGCCTCCCCGCCCCAGGCTGGCAGCATCTGGCGCACGTCGCCCAGCACGAGCGCCAAGCTGACATGACCGACCTGCATCTGGGTTCCGCCCCACCCTGCACGCAGTTGGGCGGCAAGATCCGCCAGTTCGGGGAAGGCCGCATGGGCCTGCGCCAACTGCGCCGTGGACATGGGATAGGCCTCGAAGCTGGTCATCCGGACAGGCACCTGCGCGACCTGCGCCAATGCCAACGCGTTCAGGCCGGTGCCGAAGCCCAATTCGGCCACATGAAAGCCCGGTACCAGCCGCGCGGGCAGATCGTTGCCGTCTAGGAAGACGTGGCGCGTCTCTGCCAACCCTCCCGCCAGGCTGAAATAGGGGTCGTCGAAACGGCTGGACACCGGCACGCCGCCGTCGCGCCAGTCCAAGGCAGGCTCGTCTTCGGGCTGGGGATCGGGTAGGTCGCTCATGCACGGCAGCATTCGGGGAAGGGCGCGGCTTTGGCAAGTGACGGGACGATCCACGTGGCAGGCGCGGGCATCTTCGGCCTCAGCTGCGCCTGGGCGCTGCTGCAGCGGGGCGCGCGGGTGCGCGTTTTCGAGGCCCGGCGGATCGGCGCGGGCTCATCCGGCGGCCATGTCGGTGCCTTGGCCCCCCACGCACCCGAGAACTGGAACCCCAAGAAGGCGCTGCAGCTGGAAAGCCTTCTGTCGACGACGGACTTCTGGGCTGCGGTCGAGGCCGCGTCGGCCCTGCCCTCAGGCTATGGCCGGACAGGGCGGCTTCAGCCGGTGGCGGATGCCGAGGCGGCGGCGCGACTGCAGGACCGCATCGCAGCAGCTGAGCGCAACTGGCCGGCCGGGATGGAGATGTCGCTGACCGACAGCCCCGGCGGGCCGCTGGTCCCCCACAGCCCCACGGGCCTGTGGCTGCTGGACGTGCTGACGGCGCGGCTGAATCCGCGCGCGGCGCTGGCGGCGCTGGCGGGCGCGATCCGGGCCAGGGGGGGAGACATCATCGAGGGCCGGCCCGCCCCCGCCGACCACGCGCCGACGATCTGGGCCACCGGGACGCCGGGCCTTCTGGAATTGAACGCATCGCTGGACCGCAGGATCGGGCAAGGCGTCAAGGGGCAGTCGCTGCTGCTGGGTTTTGCGGCCCCGGACAGTCCGCAGGTCTTTGCCGACGGGCTGCACATCGTGCCCCATGCCGACGGGACGACCGCCATCGGCTCGACCTCGGAAAACAGCTATGACCACGACCGGCCGGACGAACAGGCGGATGCCCTGCTGGCGCGGGCGGTGTCGATCTGCCCGGCCCTGTCGGGCGCGCAGGTTCTGGATGTCTGGGCGGGGCTGCGACCCCGTGCCCGCAGCCGTGCGCCGGTGCTGGCGCCATGGCCCGGCCGCGCGGGGCACCTGATCGTAAATGGCGGCTTCAAGATCGGCTTCGGCATGGCGCCGCTGGTCGCTGACCTGGCGGCACAGGTGGTGCTGGACGGGCGCGCTGACCTGCCCGACCTGTTCGCCCTGCCCTGACGTCTTGCGCCGCGCCCCCGGCAGGCGGCAGAGTGGCGCAAAGGAGATGCCCATGACCACCCGCCTCGACCAGGCTTTCGCCGCCATTGACGCCGCCAATACGCAGGACCCCAACTGGGAGAACGGCCAGCCCGCCAACCTCCTCTATGGCCAGCGCATGACCGAGGAGCAGCAGCGGATGTTCCCGCAGGCCGACGACGTGCTGCGCATCGCCTGCCGGGGCCAGCACATCGAACGCTGGACGCTGCCCCGCAGCGACTTCCCGATGAACCGCCCCGGCTATCTGCAATGGCGGCAGGAACAGGGCCGCCGTCATGCCGAACGCATCGCCGGGATCATGGCCGACGCGGGCTATCCTGCCGACGACATAGACCGCGCCCGTCGGATGCTGACCAAGCAGGGGATCAAGCGCGACCCGCAGGTGCAGGCGCTGGAGGACGTGATCTGCTTCACCTTCATCCGCTGGTATCTGGGCGACTTCATGACGGCGATCCCGGACGAGAAGATGCCGCGGATCATTGAGAAGACCGCCCGCAAGATGTCGGCCGAGGCCCGCGCCCGCGCGCTGGCCGAATTCCCGATGCCCGACACCTTCGCCCGCTATTTCCGCGATGCCGACGACAGCCGGCCCGTGACGCGCGCCGTGATCGTGTCGCATGGCCAGCCGGGCGATCCCGAACCCCAGCAGGCCGCCATCGAGGCGCTGGCGGCCGAGGTCGCCCGCCACGATCCGGGGCTGGAGGTGCTGGGCGCGACGCTGGCCATGCCGGGCGCGCTGGCCCGCACCTGCCGCAGCGACTGCGTGGTCTATCCGATGTTCATGGCCGAAGGCTGGTTCACCGGCACCGAGCTGCCCCGCCGCCTGACCGAGGCCGGCGCACCGGGCGCGCATATCATGCGGCCCTTCGGCACGGACCCGGGCCTGCCGGACCTGATCCTGGAGAAGGTGCGGCAGGCCGCCGACGCGCAGGGCTGGACGCTGGACGAGGTCACGCTGCTTCTGTCTGCGCACGGATCGCAGCGCAGCCAGGCCAGCTTCCAGATCACCACCGCGCTGGCCGAGCGCCTGTCGCCGCATTTCGCCCGCGTCGTCACCGGCTTCGTGGAACAGGAACCCTTCATCGCCGATGCAGCGCGCGGGTTGGACCGGGCGATCAGCCTGCCGCTGTTCGCGCTGAGGGCCGAACACGTGCTGGAGGACCTGCCGGAAGCTTTGGACAAGGCGGGGTTCGCGGGTCCTCGGCTGGACCCGGTGGGGCTGGCGCCCGAGGTTCCCGCGATGATTGCCCGGTCCATCGCCGCGGAGGTTACAGGCCTGAAGTGAAGGCCACGGTGGCGGGCTGCTGGTCCGGCCCGGCCCGGTCCCCTGCGTCCAGTCCGTGCCACCTGTGGCAGGAAGACCGGCGCAGCCCTTTCCAAGTCGTCAGCGGCAGGTGGGTAACATCCCGTCCCCGTGCAGCCCGCGCTATCGTAAGTAATAGGCGTAGCTGCCGGCGACGGCGAAGCCGAGGCTTGTATAGACAGCTCGCGCGACCTCGTTTCTCCGGCTGACAGCCAGCGCGATCCGGGACGCGCCCTGATCCGCGGCCCAGAAGGCCGCCTGGCGCATCATCCAGGACGCCAGTCCCTGACGCCGGAAATCCGGCAGGACCTCGATGCCGTGGACCATGGCGACATCCCCGTGGCAGGCCACGAAGCCCGCCCCCGCCGCCCGGTCGCGGATGCGGCCCAGAAGCGCGGCCTTGGGGTGGGGCACATGCTCCATCACGGCCTGGCGGGCGGGACCGATGTTTCCAGCAGCCCAGATTTCGCGCTGGATGGCCAGCGGCGGCCAGATGGCGAAAGCGGTGACGGGCGGAAGGGTGCGGTCGGTCAACACTGACAGGGGGGCAGCGAGGACCAGGGTCGGCGTGTCGAAGCGATAGCCGCGATCCTGCAGGGCGCGGATCAGGTCGACCTCGTCGTCCCAGGCACGGAACAGCGGGGGCTGGTCCCAGTTCAGGTGCTGCGCCTCGGCCGCGTCCAGGTCGGCGCCGGACCAGCGGCCGACCGGGCGGGCCGAGCTGACGCGCCCGCCGGCGCCCCTGCCCCGGCCGACCGCAATGCCACCATGACGGGCGGTCTCGGCGGCAGGCCATGTCGCCTCGAAGGCGGCGGCGATGCCGTCGTCGGGCCTCATGGTCAGAGCCCGATGCGGGCGCGCAGCGCGGCCATCGCCTGCCCCACGCGTTCGGCATCCAAGCCCCGCACGACAAGGTTCGTGCCCCAGCCGGTGTCGTCGCGGAACGGATAGGACCCGAGCGAAAGATCGGCATAATCGCCGGCCACGGCCTGCAGATCCTCGGCCACGTCGCTTTCGCCTCGCCGGACCTCGACCGTCAGCGACTGGACCGGCCGACCGCCGGGCAGGCGCGGGATCAGCCAGTCGACCATGCCGCGGAATACCTCGGGGACGCCGGCCATGACATGCGTGCCGCCGATGGAAAAGCCGGGGGCGGCGGAAACCGCGTTGTCGATCAGCGTCGCGCCCACCGGAATGCGCGCCATCCGCAACCGGTTCTCGGTCAGCTCCATCCCCATGCGGTCGCAGCGGTCCTGCAGCAGGGCGCGGGCATCGGGGTGGATCTCGACCGTGGTGCCATGCGCGGCGGCGACGGCATCGGCGGTGATGTCGTCATGCGTGGGGCCGATCCCGCCCGAGGTGAACAGCAGGTCGTAATCGCCCCCCAGGGTCCGGTCCAGCGCCCGGATGGCCGCCACGATGCGGTCGTGGTCGTCGGCCACGACGCGGATTTCGCGCAGGTCGAAGCCGGTGGCGGTCAAGACTTGGGCCAGGTGGTGGGCATTGCCTTCGCGGGTGCGGCCGGACAGGATTTCGTCACCGATGACCAGGATCGCGGCGGTGGGGTTGTCCGACTGCATGGCATTTTCCCTTGTCTCAACGTTGCTGGGCCTATCTATGCCTGCCCCGAGGGCTGGAACAAGGGGACCATCAGGTCTATCTAGACGCCAGACAGAAAGGATTTGCCATGGACCAGAGCCGTATCACCAAGGAAGGCATCCGTATCCATGCCGCCGAGGATTTCGCCGGCATGCGGAAGGCCGGGGCACTGGCCGCGCAGATCCTGGACGAGGTCGGCGACCTGGTCGCCCCCGGCACCACGACGGGCGCGCTTGACGACTTCATCACCCGCCGGGTGGGCGAACTTGGCGCGACCTCGGCCACCATCGGCTATCGCGGGTATCAGCATGCCAGCTGCATCAGCGTGAACCACGTCGTCTGCCACGGGATTCCGGGTGACAAGGTTCTGAAGGAAGGCGACATCCTGAACATCGACGTGACGGTGATCCTGGACGGCTGGTTCGGCGACAGCAGCCGCATGTATGTCGCGGGTCGCGCCTCGCTGAAGGCGCAGCGGTTGCTGCAGGTGACGCATGATGCGTTGATGAAGGGGATCGAGGCGGTGCGCCCAGGCGCGACCTTCGGCGATATCGGCGCGGCGATCCAGACCTTCGCCGAGGAACGGCGGATGTCGGTCGTGCGCGATTTCTGCGGTCATGGGATCGGTCGGGTGTTCCACGCGCCGCCGAACGTGCTGCACTTCGGCAGGCCCGGCAAGGGTGCGATGCTGGAGGAAGGGATGTTCTTCACCATCGAGCCGATGATCAACCTGGGGCGCCCTGAAACGAAGGTCCTGGCGGACGACTGGACGGCCGTGACGCGCGACAAGTCGCTGTCGGCGCAGTTCGAACATTCGATCGGCGTCACGTCGGATGGATGCGAGATCTTCACCGCCTCGGACCGGTTCTTCCCGCAGTTCGGCTAAGGCCGGTCGGCCGGGGACAGCGCGCGCCCCCGGTGGTTACCACCCCCCGCCCCCCCGGGGCGGCGGACGCGGGGCAAAGGACGCTGCCAAAACATGGCGGTGCCGCAGGCAGACGAAATGTTTTAGGGCCTCGCCGGGCG
>JAYZBS010000042.1:0-18157 GCA_036338635.1 Pseudomonadota bacterium
CCCCGCGCCCCGCCCGCCCCCGCCGCCCCCCCCCCCCGGGGGGGGCCGCGCCGCGTCGCCGGGGATCCACCCGGGCGACGAGGCGGCGGACGGGCCGGGCTCGAGGCCCGGCTCGACCGCACCTCCGCCCGCGGCAACGTCCCCGGCGTCGACGGTCAGGGCACCGCCCAAGGCCATGACCGAGGGCGCCTTGTCCTTCAGCTCCAGCACGATCCTCTGGGCCAGCTTCGGCCCAACGCCGTTGGCCTTGCGCACCGATGCCCAGTCACCCAATGCGATGGCACGGCCCAGGCCCTCGGGCCCAAGCGTCCCCAAAATGGCAAGCGACACCTTCGCCCCCACCCCCTGGACCGAGGTCAGCAGCCGGTGCCACTCCTTCTCCAGCATGGTAGGAAAGCCGAACAACTGAAGCAGATCTTCGCGCACTAGAAGCTCAGTATAAAGCGCGGCAACCTGCCCGACCGGCGGCAGCCCCGCCGCCGTACGTTCGCTGACATGGACGATGTAGCCTACGCCGCGCACGTCGATCAGGACCTGATCCCGCGCCCGGTGGATGATCACTCCGGCGATCCGCCCGATCATGCCGACCTCGCCACGCGCAGGGTGCGGCCTTGCAGATGCCGGGCATGACAGATCGCGATTGCCAGCGCATCCGCGGCATCTGGGCTTTCGAAGCGGACGCCGGGCAGCTGGACCCGAACCATGTGCTGCACCTGTTCTTTACCCGCATGGCCCACACCGACGACGGTCTTCTTGACCGCGTTCGGGGCGTATTCGCCAACGGCGATGCCAGCCTCGGCGGGCGCCAGAAGCGCAACGCCGCGCGCTTGGCCCAACTTCAGCGTGCCGGTCGCATCCTTGTTCACGAAGGTCTGCTCGACCGCCGCTTCGTCCGGTGCATGGGCCGAGATGACGGCGCAGAGGCCGCGAAACAGCGCAGACAACCGTGCCCCAAGGTCATGGCCGCCATCCGAATGAATCGTGCCGTTGGCGATGTGGTGGAGCCGGGGGCCATCAACCTCGATCACGCCCCAACCCATGTTTCGCAGACCGGGATCGATGCCCAAGACCTTCATGCTGCCCTCTTTTTTCCAACCGTTAGCACGAAGCGGGAACATTTGCATAGAGGGCATAGGCCAAGGGCGCTTCGCCCCCCGGCGCCCCCGAGGGTACTTCGTCAAAGCAGAGGCGCTACTCCTCGACCACGTCCAGCACGCCGGGGACGGCACGCAGGGCTTGGCGGGCCGGCGTCGTCAGAGGCGCGTCGTTGGCAACCTCGATCTCGATGACCTCGTCGCCCTCGCGCAGGCGCAGGCGGATCGGGCCGCGCGCCCGCGACGGAGCGACGATCTCGGTGCGGATGCGGGTCAGCACCTCGGCCAGACGCGGGATTGTGTCGGCGCCCTGCATCTCGATCGCAAGGCAGCCGGCGCCCGCGTCGGCCACGAAATCCTCAAGCGCCGCCACAGAATTGGCCAGCATCTTCACCTGGTCGCCGGACGGTTCCACCTTGACCTGCAGCACCACGTTCGCGCCCGGCTCCAGCTTGTCGCGCGAGGCGTTCAGAAGGTCTGAAAAGACCGTCGCCTCGTAAAGTCCGGTTGGATCCGAAAGGCTGACGAAGGCGTATTGGGTCCCCTTGGCCGACTTCCGCTCCATCCGCGCGGCCACGGTTCCCGCGATCTGCGCGACCAGCGGTCCGTTCAGCGCGTCCTGGCTGATCTCGGCCAGGGTCTGGACCTTCTTGCGCCTCAGGGCCGGCTGATAGTCGTCCAGAGGATGCCCCGACAGGTAGAAGCCGATGGCCTTGTGTTCCTCGCCCAGCTTCTCGGTCGGCAGCCAGATGCCGGTCAGGGGTGGACGCGGCGGTGGCAGATCCTCGCCGCCACCGAACAGCGACGTCTGCGTCGAGGCCGCCTGCTCCTGCACCGCCGCCGACCAGGCGCAGAGCGCGTCCAGCGACTTCATCACCCGCGCCCGGTTGTCGTCCAGCCCGTCGAAGGCGCCGGCACGGGCCAGCATCTCCAGCGGGCGCTTGCCGACACGTTTCATGTCGACGCGGCGGGCAAAGTCGTGGATGTCGCTGAAGGGCGTGTCCCCCCGCGCCTGATGGATCAGGCCCATCGCGTCCAGACCCACGCCCTTCAGCGCGCCGAGGGCATAATAGATCCGGCCCGGCCCGACCGTGAAGGTCGGGGCCGAGCGGTTCACGCAGGGCGGCACGATCTCGATCCCCATCCGGTCGCACTCGCGCTTGTAGATCGCCAGCTTGTCGGTCAGGTGGATGTCGCAGTTCATGACCGCGGCCATGAACTCGACCGGGTGGTTCGCCTTCAGCCAAGCGGTCTGATAGCTGACGACCGCATAGGCCGCAGCGTGCGACTTGTTGAAGCCGTAGTTGGCGAACTTCTCGAGCAGGTCGAAGACCTCGCCCGCCTTCTTCTCGGGCACGCCATTGGCAATGCTGCCCTTGATGAACTTCGGCCGTTCCTTGGCCATTTCGGCCGCGATCTTCTTGCCCATGGCGCGGCGCAGCAGGTCGGCGCCGCCGAGAGAATATCCCGCCATGACCTGCGCGATCTGCATCACCTGTTCCTGATAGACGATGATGCCCTGCGTTTCCGCCAGGATGTGATCGATCGAGGGATGGATCGATTGCAGTTCGCGCAGCCCGTTCTTGACCTCGCAATAGGTCGGGATGTTCTCCATCGGGCCGGGACGATAGAGCGCCACCAGCGCCACGATGTCCTCGATGCAGGTCGGCTTCATGCGCCGCAGGGCGTCCATCATCCCCGAACTCTCGACCTGGAACACCGCCACCGTGCGGGCGCTGGCGAACAGGTCGTAGCTGACCTTGTCGTCCAGCGGGATCAGGTTAATTTGATTTTCCGTCCCCGGCGCCGGCTCGTAAAGCGTCCGCCCCTCGGCGCAGACATGCAGCGGGCGGCCAGCGCCGTTGATCAGGTCCACCGCGTTCTGGATGACGGTCAGCGTCTTCAGGCCCAGGAAGTCGAACTTCACCAGCCCGGCCTGTTCGACCCACTTCATGTTGAACTGCGTGGCCGGCATGTCGGAGGCCGGATCGCGATAAAGCGGCACCAGGCGGTCCAGCGGCCGGTCACCGATGACCACACCGGCGGCATGGGTCGAGGCGTTGCGGTAAAGCCCCTCCAGCTGTTCGGCATAGTCCAGAAGGCGCTTCACCACCTCCTCGCGGGCGGCCTCGCGCAGGCGCGGCTCGTCCGCGCGGGCCTTGGTGATGCTGACCGGCTTCACGCCCTCGACCGGGATCATCTTGGACAGGCGATCAACCTGACCGAAGGGCAGCTGCAGCACCCGTCCCACGTCGCGTACGGCGGCCTTCGACAAGAGCGCGCCGAACGTGATGATCTGCCCCACCTTGTCGGCACCATACTTGCCTTGCACGTAACGGATCACCTCTTCGCGGCGGTCCATGCAGAAGTCGATGTCAAAGTCCGGCATGCTGACCCGTTCGGGGTTCAGGAAGCGTTCGAACAGCAGGCTGTAGCGCAGCGGATCAAGATCGGTGATGGTCAGCGCATAGGCCACCAGTGACCCCGCGCCCGACCCCCGGCCCGGCCCCACGGGAATCCCCTGCGCCTTGGCCCAGCCGATGAAATCCGCGACGATCAGGAAATAGCCGGGGAAACCCATCTGCTCGATGATGTTCAGCTCGAAGTCCAGGCGGGCGTGGTATTCCTCGACGCTGACGGCATGGGGGATGACCTTCAGCCGCGCCTCCAGCCCCTCGCGTGCCTGTCGGCGCAGCTCGGACACCTCATCATCGGCGAAGCGCGGCAAGATCGGGGCATGCTTCTTGACCGCAAAGGCGCAGCGGCGGGCGATCTCGACGGTGTTCTCGATCGCCTCGGGCAGGTCGGCGAAGAGGACCACCATCTCCTCGGGGGACTTGAAATAGTGCTGCGGCGTCAGGCGGCGGCGAGGCTGGGACTGGTCGACATAGGCCTTCTCAGCGATACAGATCAGCGCGTCATGCGCCTCGTACATCGTGGTCTTGGGGAAATAGACGTCGTTCGTGGCGACCAGCGGCAGGTCCCTGGCATAGGCAAGGTCGATCAGCCCGGCCTCGGATGCGGCCTCGGCGGCCATCAGCTGGCCGTTCTCGCCGGGGTGGCGCTGCAGCTCCACATAGAGCCGGGTCGGAAAGGCGGCCGACAGCCGGTCGGCCAGCGCCGCGGCCTTGTCTGCCTGCCCCTGCGCGATCAGCGCCCCCAACGGACCCGTCGCACCACCGGTCAGGCAGATCAGACCGCCGGCGCGTTCGCACAGCTCCTCGACCGTGACATGCGGCAGCGCACCGCCCTCGCGCAGATAGAGGCAGGTGGAGAGCGACATCAGGTTCAGCCAGCCGTCCTGGTCCTGCGCCAACAGCACCACCGGCCCTGTCGCATCCGCCGCCAGCGTCACCTGGCAGCCAACGATTGGCTGCACCCCCTTGTCCTTGGCCTTCACGCTGAATTCCAGCGCCGCGAACATGTTGTTCGTATCCGTGAGCGCCACGGCGGGCATGCCGGCACCTGCCGCCAATGCGGGCAACTTGCCCACGGGAATGGCACCTTCCAGCAAAGAATGCTCGGAATGTGTGCGAAGGTGGATGAATCGGGGGGATTTTGCGGTCATGATGGGATCACTATCGCAGGCTGGCCAAACAGCGCAATTGCCCCCGGCGGCAAAACGGCGATATGCAGGTCTGGTTTGACCGGACGGACAAAAAACGAAGGGACAGGAATTGACGGCCAACGTGTTCCGCGCCGAGCGGATCGGGAAAAGCTATCCCGGCGTGCGCGCCAACGACGACGTGTCCTTCGCCGTCGCGGCCGGAGAGATCCACGCCCTGCTGGGCGAGAACGGGGCCGGCAAGTCGACGCTGGTCAAGATGATCTATGGCCTCGTGCGTCCGGACGACGGGCGGATGTGGCTGGGCGACGACTTGCATGCGCCCGCCGATCCGCGTGCGGCGCGTGCATCGGGCGTAGCGATGGTGTTCCAGCATTTCAGCCTGTTCGACGCGCTGACCGTGGCCGAAAACATCGCCCTGGGGATGGAGAACCCACCCCCCCGGCGTGAACTGGCCGCGCGCATCACGCAGGTCAGCCACGACTTCGGGCTGCCGCTGAACCCGGCCCGCCGCATCGTCACCCTGTCGGCGGGTGAACGCCAGCGGGTCGAGATCATCCGCTGCCTTCTGCAGAACCCGCGCCTGTTGATCATGGACGAACCGACCAGCGTCCTGACCCCGCAAGAGGCCGAGCTGCTGTTCGCCACCCTGCGCAAGCTGGCCGCGAAGGGCACCGCAATCCTCTACATCAGCCACAAGCTGGAGGAGATCCGCGCCTACTGCGACCGCGCGACAATCCTGCGTCATGGCCGCGTCGTGGACAGCTGCGATCCGCGCGCCCATTCCGCCCGCGAACTGGCGGCCATGATGGTCGGAGGAGAGATGCGGGCGATCGACCGCAGCGGTCGGCAGGCAGGCGACGTGCTGCTGAAGGTGCAGGGGCTGTCGCAGCCCGCCCCCAGCGCCGAAGCGACGGCATTGAAGGAGGTCGCACTGACCCTGCGGGCCGGAGAGATCCTGGGCATCGGCGGCGTCGCCGGCAACGGACAGGAAGAACTGCTGGCGGCCCTGTCGGGCGAGGTTCGCTGCACCCCCGGCACCGTCATGCTGGACGGCCGAGACCTGTCCGCAGAAGGCCCGGAACCGCGCCGTGTCGCGGGTCTGCTGGCGGCACCCGAGGATCGCCTGGGTCACGCCGCCGTTCCAGACTTCAGCCTGACCGAGAACACGCTCCTGACCGCCGGCGCCCGCAAGGGCCTTGTCAAAGGCGGCCTGATCGACCACGGCGCCGCCCGCGCCTATGCCGAGGCAGTCATCCGCGACTTTGACGTTCGCACGCCCGGCCCCGGCGCCGCCGCCCGCGCCCTGTCCGGCGGTAACCTGCAGAAGTTCGTCATCGGCCGAGAGGTGATGCAGGACCCCCGCGTGCTGGTCGTGAACCAGCCGACCTGGGGCGTCGACGCGGGCGCCGCCGCCGCCGTGCGCCAGTCGCTTCTGGACTTGGCCCGCAAGGGGGCGGGCATCATCGTCATCTCTCAGGACCTGGATGAGCTTTTGGAACTGTCCGACCGCTTCTGCGCACTGAACGAGGGGCGGCTCTCCGACCCCGTCCCCACCGAAGGGCTGACGCTGGACCGCATCGGCCTGATGCTGGGCGGCGCTCATGGCATGGAAGAGGCGCGGGCATGATCCGGCTGGTCCCCCGGCAGAGCGCCTCGAACGGCTGGCAGGTCGCGACGCCGCTTCTGGCGGTGCTGGCGACGATGGTCATGGGCGGTCTGCTGTTCGCAATCATGGGATACGACCCGGTGGCGGCGATCCGCACGATCTTCTGGGACCCGCTCTTTGGTCCCGCCGCGTCCTATTCCCGTCCGCAGCTGCTGGTGAAGGCCGCGCCGCTGATCCTGATCGCATCGGGCCTGGCGGTGGGCTTCCGCGCCGGCATCTGGAACATCGGGGCCGAGGGGCAATACATCATCGGCGGCATCACCGGCGCCGCGGTCGCGCTGGCGCTCTATCCGCTGGAGGCGTGGTGGCTGTTCCCGGCCATGGTGGCCGCCGGTTTGGCCGGAGGTTGGGCCTGGGGCATGATCCCCGCGCTGCTGCGAAACTGGTTCGGCGCGTCCGAGATCCTGGTGTCGCTGATGCTCGTCTATGTCGCCCAGCGCGTGGCGGCCTGGATGGCCTTCGGCCCGATGCGGAACCCCGAAGGCATGGGCTTTCCCGGATCGCGGAACCTGCAGCAATATCCCTCGGCCGCGAACCCAGAGCTGATCGCCGGAACCGGCGCGCATTGGGGCGTGGTCGCGGCGGCCCTGGCTGTCCTTGCCACCTGGTTCCTGATGAGCCGCCACATCCGCGGATTTCACATCCGCGCCGCCGGCATCGCGCCCCGCGCCGCCCGCTTTGCAGGCGTGCGGCCGCAGACGCTGGTGGCCTTCTGCCTGGGCCTCTCCGGTGCGCTGGCAGGCGCGGCAGGGTTGTTCGAGGTCGCGGGCCCGGCCGGGCAGATCACCGACAAGCTGGGCGTGGGTTATGGCTTCACTGCCATCATCGTGGCCTTCCTGGGCCGCCTGCACCCGGTGGGCATCCTGCTGGCGGGGCTGCTGCTGGCGCTGACCTATATCGGCGGCGAACTGGCGCAGCTAACGATGCAGCTGCCCGCCGCCACGGTCCAGGTCTTCCAAGGAATGCTGCTGTTCTTCCTGCTGGGATTCGATTTGCTGACCCGCTTCCAGATCCGCCGGAGGGTCAGCGCATGATCGATCCGCTGTCCGTCTTCCTGCTGCTTCTGTCGGCCTCGACCCCGATCCTGTTCGCGGCCCTGGGCGAACTTGTCGCCGAACGCGCAGGCGTTCTGAACCTTGGCGTTGAAGGAATGATGATCACCGGCGCGCTGGCTGGCTTTGCCGCCGCCTATGCCAGCGGCAACCCGTTCCTGGGCTTTGCCGCCGCCGCCCTGGCCGGCGCGCTGATTTCCCTGCTGTTCGTGGTGCTGACGCAGGTCTTTCTGGCGAACCAGGTGGCCTCGGGCTTGGCGCTGACCCTGTTCGGGCTGGGCTTGGCCGCGATGTTCGGCAAGCCTTTCGAGGGCGTGAAGGCGCCGCCCATGCCCGCCGGGCCGCTGGACATCAACTGGATCGTGTGGCTGGGCCTTGCTATGGTACCGGCCGTCTGGTGGTTTCTGAACAGGTCCCGGCCCGGCCTGATCCTGCGCGGCGTCGGCGAAAATCACGATGCGGCCCATGCCCTGGGATACGGGGTTCGGGCCACGCGCATGGCGGCTATCGCCTTCGGCGGCGCGATGGCGGGCGTGGGCGGCGCCTTCATCTCGATTGCGACGGTGCTGCAATGGACCGAGGGCATGACCGCCGGCGCGGGCTGGATCGCATTGGCCATCGTGGTCTTCTCGCGCTGGACGGCGCCCGGCGTCCTGGCGGGGGCGTGGCTTTTCGGTGGCGTCACCGTGCTGCAACTGCGCCTGCAGGCGGCCGGGGTGCAGGTGCCCGTGCAGCTTCTATCGATGGCGCCCTATCTGGCGACCATCCTGGTACTGGTCCTGATCTCGGCCCGGCAGAAGTTCAGCCGCCGGGCCGGCGGTGCTGCGCCCGGCTCGCTCGGGCTCAATTTCCACGCGCTGCGGTGAAACGCGGCCGGTTTGCAACGTCCAACAAAGGATTGACGAACATGCAACGCAGAACGCTTCTTGCCACGGCCTCGGCGGCGATCATGGCGCTGGCCGCCCCGGCCATGGCCCAGGACGAGCCGCTGAAGGTCGGCTTCATCTATGTCGGCCCCGTGGGCGACGGCGGCTGGACCTATCAGCACGACCTGGCCCGCCAGGCGGTCGAGGAAGAGTTCGGCGACCGGGTCGAGACGACCTTCATCGAAAGCGTGCCGGAAGGCGCCGATGCCGAACGCGCCCTGACCCAACTGGCGCTGGCCGGGAACAAGCTGATCTTCGCGACCAGCTTCGGCTTCATGGACCCGGTGATGAACGTCGCGGCCAAGTTCCACGACGTGAAGTTCGAACATGCGACCGGCTACAAGACCGCCGAGAACGTCGCGACCTATGATGCGCGCTTTTATGAAGGCCGCGCCGTCATCGGCACCATCGCCGGCCACATGACCGAAAGCGACAAGATCGGCTATATCGGGTCCTTCCCGATCCCCGAAGTGATCCAGGGCATCAACTCCTCCTTCATCCACGCCCGCAAGGTGAACCCAGACGTCGAGATGCGGGTCGTCTGGGCCTATAGTTGGTTCGATCCGGCAAAAGAGGCCGAGGCCGCATCTGCCCTGCTGGCCGAGGGCGTGGACGTGATCCTGCAGCACACCGATTCGACCGCCCCGCTGGCCAAGGCGCAGGAAGCCGGCGCCATCGGCTTTGGCCAAGCCAGCGACATGGCCGCCTTCAAGCCCAGCCCCCGCGTCGCGTCGATCATCGACGAATGGTCGCCCTATTATATCAAGCGCGTAGGTCAGGTTCTGGACGGCACTTGGGAAAGCGGCTCCAGTTGGGCCGGCATCGGCGACGGCGAGGTCGTGATCGGAGAAATCACCGACGCCGTCCCCGCCGAGGTCAAGGCCGAGGCCGAAGCGTTGCGCGACAAGATCGGCTCGGGTGAATACCACCCGTTCACCGGCCCGCTGAACAAGGCGGACGGCACCGAATGGCTGGCCGAGGGAGAGGTCGCCAGCGACCAGGACCTGCAGTCGATGAACTTCTTCGTCGAAGGCATCGACGCGCAGATCCCGCAGTAACGGTTTTCGGGAACCCTCCGCCGCAAGGCGGCTTGCAGATCGGCCGGGGCCTGCGCATGATGCGCGGGCCCTGCCCAGCCACCTTCACTCGCCCCGGTCCCGATGCCCCTGCCGCACCTGCGCCCGCTTGCTAAGCGGGCTTTTCGCCACATGCCCCGGGTCTGGACACGGGGGCTTGATGCCTATCAGCAACGCCGGCATGGCGGCGCCCGCGCACCGGCGCAGCTGGACGTGATGACCTCCATCGGCGGCAACAACCTCGATGTGCTGCAGGTGATGCTTCTGTCGCTGTCGGACAGTCATCCGGGCGACCATGTTCGGTTCTGGTTGTTCCACCTGCATCTTGGCCCTGAAAAGCTGACCGAGCTGGCGCAGTTCTGCGACACCCTGCCCAACCTGGAGCTGCGCCTGGTCCATGTCACGGACAGCAGGGGCTTTATGCAACTGAGCGAACTGGGCGGCAGGCCGTTCGGCGCGCGGTTCCTGTGGCTGATCGCCCACCAGCACCTGCCAGGCGATCTGCGGCGCGTCCTGTTCCTCGACCCGCTGGACATCCTTGTCACCGACGACCTGCTGCCCTTCCTGAACCAGCCGCTTCTGGGACGCCTTGTGGCGGCCTGCCGCGAATCGCCCTACAGCCCGCCGCTGATCGCCGGACCGGCGCAGCAGGCGCATGGGCGCGGGACGTCAAACGACCGGATCCTGCGCATCTCGAAGGGGATCGTGAACAGCGGCGCCATGGTCATCAACCTGGACCGGGCCCGTCGCGACGGCCTTTCCATCCAGACCTACCTCGAGGTCGCCACTTGGGCGCGGGAAAAGCTAGACCTGTCATTCGGCGACCAGGGTCTGTTCTCGCTGACGCATGGCAGCGACTATGTTCAGGCGCATGACCGCTACAATTTCCGCTTCCACGAGGCGACGCGCCGCGACACCGCCCTGCGGCCGGCGGTTGTCCACTTCGCGGGCAAGGTCGCCAAGCCGTTTCACCTGCGCCTGACGGCCGGGCAGGAGAAGATGGTGCTGGCCCATCTGAAGGCGACAGGCACCGAGAAGGTGCAGCTGAACCCATTCCAGTCGATCAAGGCGTTCGACCTGGCGCATTACCGGCTCTGGTGGGAAACCTGTGCCCGCACGCCGGTTCATGCACGAATCGCGCCCACCGCGGGCGAGTTCGCGACGCGCGTCCTGGCCGAGCAGGGCCTGGGCGACCAGCGTCATGCGCCGGCCGCCCAGTAGGGGTCGTCAGCCCATCCGCTCGCTGGCATAGCTGCCGGGGGACGGGGGGAACACCACCGTTTTGGCGCCGTTCAGGAACACCCGGCCATGAATATGGGCGTGGACCGCGCGGGCCAGCACCTGCGCCTCGACGTCGCGGCCCAGGCTGACATAGTCGCCGGGCGACTGGGCATGGGTCACGCGGGCGGTGTCCTGCTCAATGATCGGGCCTTCGTCCAGGTCGGCGGTGACATAGTGGCTGGTCGCACCGATCAGCTTCACCCCCCGCTCGTATGCCTGCTTGTAGGGGTTCGCGCCCTTGAAGCTGGGCAGGAACGAATGGTGGATGTTGATGATCCGGCCCGACATCTCTTGGCACATGCGGTCCGACAGCACCTGCATGTAGCGCGCCAGGACGACCAGTTCAGCGCCGGTCTGCTCGATGATCTCCATCTGCTGCGCCTCGGCCTTGGCCTTTGTGTCAGCAGTCACGCGGATCATGTGGAAGGGGATGTCGTGGTTGACGACGACCTTCTGGTATTCGTGGTGGTTCGAGATGACGCCGACGATGTCGATCGGCAGCGCCCCGATGCGCCAGCGATAGAGCAGGTCGTTCAGGCAGTGCCCGAAGCGGCTGACCATGATCAGCACCTTCTTCTTGACGCTGTCGTCGCTGATCTCGGCCTCCATGCCGAACCGCGTCGCGATATTGTCAAATCCCGCGCGCAGGCTTTCCAGCGTCGCCGCACCTTCCGACCGGAAGCTGACGCGCATGAAGAAGCGGCCCGTCTCCACATCGTCGAACTGGGCGCTGTCGGTGATGTTGCATTCCGCGTCCGCCAGAAATCCCGAGATCGCCGCGACGATGCCGCGGGTCGATGCGCAGGTCACGCGCAGGGTATAGCTCTTCATGCGTCGGTCGTCCCCTTGTTGTCGTGGCGCGGGGAGTCCGGCCCCGCGCCTTCCGACCATTTCGTCCGATTGTCCGGGGAAGACAATCGCGTTTGCGACAGGGCGCGCGCCCCCTGCGACATCAGGCGGCGGGCAGGCGCGCCTCGACCATGCCGGCATACCAGCTGGAGCCTGCCGGGATCGCATCGTCGTTGAAGTTGTAGGCCGGGTGATGGACCATCGCCGTGTCGCCGTTGCCGACCCAGATATAGGCGCCCGGACGTTCGTTCAGCATATAGCTGAAATCCTCGCCGCCCATCATCGGCTGCATGTCCATGTTGATGTCGCCCGAGATCTGGCGCGCCACGTCCGCCGCCCAGTCCGTCGCCTGTTCGTCGTTCATGGTGACCGGATAGCCGCGCTGGTAATCGACATCCGCCTTCGCCCCCATCGCCGCGGCGATGTTGGTGGCGACGCGCCTGATGCCTTCCTCCAGCTGGTCGCGGACGCCGGCGTCCAGGCTGCGGGCGGTGCCGCGCAGCTTGACCACCTGCGGGATCACGTTGTGCGCCGTCGAATCCGTGCTGACCACGCAGACCGAGATCACGGCGTTCTTCAGCGGGTCGATGTTGCGCGCGACGACCGACTGGACCGCCACGATGATCTGCGCCGCCGTCAGCGTCGTGTCGATACATTCATGCGGCTTGGCGGCGTGTCCGCCCTTGCCGGTCACGGTGATGTCGAACTGGTCGGCGGCGGCCATCATCGCACCAGGCTTGATGGCGAACTGGCCCACGGGCATGCCGGGCATGTTGTGCATGCCGTAGAACTCGTCGATCTTCCAGCGGTCGACCAGGCCGTCCTTCACCATCGCCTCGCCCCCGGCCCCGCCTTCCTCGGCGGGCTGGAAGATCACGATGGCGGTGCCGTCGAAGTTGCGCGTCTCGGCCAGGTATTTCGCCGCGCCCAGCAGCATTGCGGTATGGCCGTCATGGCCGCAGGCATGCATCTTGCCCGGAGTCTTGGACGCGTATTCGACGCCCGTCTGTTCGTTGATCGGCAGCGCGTCCATGTCGGCGCGCAGTCCCACGACGCGGCCCTTGCTGTCGGTCTTGCCCTTGATGACGCCCACGACGCCGGTCTGGCCCACGCCCTCGGTCACCTCGTCGCAGCCGAATTCGCGCAGCAGCTCGGCCACGCGACCCGCCGTGCGGTGAACGTCATAGAGCAGTTCGGGATGTTCGTGGAAATCCCGGCGCCAGGCGGTGATTTCGGGCAGAAGTTCGGCGAAACGGTTCTTCACGGGCATGATGTTCTCCTTCGGGACGCAGGTTGGCGATTTCCTGCACGATCTGCAAGAGGGCTGCGCGGGCTTTACAGGTCCGGCCCAAGCTCGACGGGCGAGCCGTCCGTGAAACGGGCATGGCGGAAGCGGCGCAGGTCATGGGAAGGGGCGCGGCCCTGCATCATGTCCGCCATGACGCGGCCGATCCCCGGCCCGATGCCGAAGCCGTGGCCCGACAGGCCGGTGGCGATATAGAAACCGCCGACGGTGGTTTCGTCCAGCACCGGCACCTGGTCGGGCGTCGTGTCGATCATCCCGGCCCAGGCCGCACGGATGCGGGGGCGGCCGATCTTTGGGAAGGCGGCGGCAAAGTCGTTCTGCAGACGCGCCACCCGCCGGGGGTTCGGGTCGGGCGACAGCACGCGCATCGCCTCGAACGGCGAGGGCCTGTCGGCGCGCCAACGGCGGGGCGTGGTCCAGGCGTCGGGATAACCACGTGGCGCGCCGCCCTGCAGGCGCGTCAGGCGCAGGTCGCGCCGGATCATCGGCAGATAGAACCGCAGGTTGCGCACCGCCGCCGGGCCGATCCAGAAGTCATGGGCCATGCCAGGGGCAAGGGTATATCCCCCGTCGGCCCGCCGGCGGAAGGCAAAGTTCGCATCGGTCGCGGCGCCGGGCCAGAATTCGGCCATCGGCTCGGTCGCGGCGACGGTGGCGCGCACCGACAGCTGCGGCAGCCTCAGTCCAGCATTGCCGGCAAACAGGCCCGACCAGGCGCCGCCGGCCAGAAGGACGCGATCGGCCGCGATCGGCCCGTCTTCGGTCACGACGCCCGCGACGCGACCGCTTTGCACGTCCAGCGTGCGGACCGCGCAATGTTCGCGGATCGTCACGCCTTCGGCCGCGGCCAGTTCCGCGATGGCGGGCACCGCATGGGCGGGCTCGGCGCGCATGTCAGACGGCGTCTGCAGCGCCCCGGCCCAACCGGCAGCGTTCGGCAGTTCGCGCGCCAGCGCCTCGCGTCCGATGACGCGACTGTCCAGGCCGTGGCGGCGGGCGACCGAAAGCCAGGTTTCATAGCGCGCCATCGCCGCCTCATCCGGCGCAAGGAAGCTGACGCCGCAGGTGGCAAGGCCGATCCGGTCGCCCAGTTCCTGCGCCAGCGACGCCCAAAGCCGCCGCGCCTCCAGCATGACGGGGATCTCGGCCTCGTCACGGCCCTGCGCGCGCACCCACCCCCAGTTGCGGCTGGACTGCTCGCCCGCGATCACGCCCTTTTCGCACAGAACGACCCGCTGCCCGTCCCGCGCCAGATAAAGCGCCGTGGTGACGCCAGCGATCCCGCCGCCGATGACGACGACATCCGCGGCGTCTGGCAGCGCGGCGCGATGCCGCGGCGCCGCGTCTGGACCGATCGGCGGGGCGGCCTTCACGAGTGTGTCACCGGATCGACCAGCACCCGGTGACCGGGCGAAACCTCGCGGTAGACCGAGGGGACCGCCTGATACTCGACCGGATGGATCGGCGACGGGATCGGACGGAAGTTCAGATCCTCGCTGATCTTCTTTTGGCGCGGATCGGCGACCGGCACGGCCGACATCAGCTGGCGGGTATAGCTATGCTGCGGATTCTCGAACACCTGCTGCCTTGTGCCCATCTCGACGATGCGGCCCAGGTACATGACGCCGACATGATGGCTGACCCGTTCGACCACCGCCATGTCGTGGCTGATGAAGAGCATCGAGATGCCCAAGTCTTGCTGCAGCTCCATCAGCAGGTTCAGGACCTGCGCCTGCACCGACACGTCCAGCGCCGACACGGCCTCGTCGGCGATGATCAGCTTGGGGTTCAATGCCAGGGCGCGCGCGATGGCGATGCGCTGGCGCTGACCGCCCGACATCTCGTGCGGGTAACGCCGCATGAAGCTGCGCGGCAGTTCGACCCGGTCGAAGAGGGCCGCGATCCGGTCCTGGCGTTCGCTGCGACTGCCGATGCCGTAGTTCTCAATCGGCTCGGCCACCTGATCGTAAAGCTTCATATGCGGATCAAGGCTGGCGAAGGGGTCCTGAAAAATCATCTGCATGTCGCGCCGCGCCTTTCGCAGCGCCCGCTGGGACAGGGCCAGGATGTCGGTGCCGCCCAGATCGACGCTGCCGGATTCGGGCTCGACCAGCCGCAGGATCGACCGCCCGCAGGTGGATTTTCCGCACCCCGATTCGCCGACCAGCGACAGCGTCTCTCCGGCGTTGATGGTGAAGCTGACATCCTCGACCGCGTGGACCCGCGCCACGGTGCGACGCAGGACGCCGCCCTTGACGGCAAAGCGCGTGGTCAGATTCCTGACGGTCAGCAGCGGTTTCGGGTCGGCCACGATGATCGGCTCGGGCGCGGCGTGGCTGCCGTCGCCCATCAGGCGCAGGCGTTCGGGGGCGGGCTTGCCGGTCATCTCTCCCAGACGGGGGACGGCGGCCAGCAGCATCTTGGTGTAATCCTTTTGCGGATTCTCGAAGATCTGCTCGACCGGACCCTCCTCGACCTTGTCGCCGCGATACATGACAACGACGCGATCTGCCATCTGCGCGACCACGGCCATATCATGTGTGATGAAAAGAACGGCAATCTGCTTTTCACGCTTCAGACGGTCGATCAGGGCGAGAATCTCGGCCTGGATGGTCACGTCCAGCGCGGTGGTCGGTTCGTCGCAGATCAGCAGGCGCGGCTCGCACGCCATGGCGATGGCGATGACGACGCGCTGACGCATGCCCCCCGACAGCTCGTGTGGATATTGGTCCAGGCGGCGTTCGGGTTCCGGGATTCGCACCTGGCGCAGGATCTCCAGCGCGCGGGCACGGGCCTCGGACTTCTTCAGGCCGCGATGGGCGATCAGCCCCTCGACCAGCTGGTCGCCGACGGTGAAGACCGGGTTCAGCGCCGTCATCGGTTCTTGGAAGATCATCCCGATCTGGTTGCCGCGGATGTCGCGCATCGCGGCGCCACCTTGCGTGGCCAGATCGATCACCTGCCCGTCGTTCTTTTCGAACATCAGGCAGCCGTCGGCGATGGTGCCGCCGCCGAATTCCACCAGCCGCATCAGGGACAGCGAGCTGACCGACTTGCCGGACCCGGATTCACCCACCACGCAGACGCATTCGCCGGGCTTGATGTCGAAGCTGACATCCTTGACGCCCACCACGACACCGTCGTTGGTTTCGAATTCGACGCGCAGTTTCTCAATGGAAACAAGCGGTTTTTCATCAAGCATCACAGTTTCCTCACAGCGCCCAAGCCGGAAGGCTAGCCGCTGCCCCCGGAAAGTCAAAGCCGAAACGGCGCGTCACGACCGGCGCGAATGGTCTTGCTTTCCAAACGGGCTTCGTCCGATGATGCCGCCATTCCGCAGGGAAGACGACGACACGAAGACCAGCCCGGCCCACCGGGAGCAGGACAAGAAAACAGCCCCAGAATGGCTGAAGGTGACGAAGATCCCCCGCGGGTCCGAACACCCAACAGGAGAATGGAATGAAACTGAGAACCGTTTTGATGGGTGCCGCCGCGTCGCTGGCGATGGCCCCTGCCGCCTTTGCCGAGCGCGGCAGCGACGGGCAGGTGAACATCATCATGTGGCAGGCGCCCTCGACGATGAACCCGTATCTGTCGGGCGGCACCAAAGAGATCATCGCCGGCAGCCTGGTCCTGGAGCCGCTGGCCGGACACGACACAGAAGGCAAGATCTTCCCGCGCCTGGTGACCGAGATCCCGTCGGTCGAGAACGGCGGCATCTCCGAGGATCTGACCTCGGTCACTTGGAAGCTGCGCGACGACATCAAGTGGTCCGACGGCACGCCGTTCACGGCCGAGGATGTCGTGTTCACCGGCGAATACTGCATGCACCCCGAAGGCGGTTGTTCGCAGCTGGCCAAGTTCGAGGGCGTGACCTCGATCGAGGCGGTCGATCCGCATACCGTGCGCGTGAACTTCGATTCCCCGCGTCCCGATCCCTTCTCGGCTTTCGTGGGCGGGCAGTCGCCGATCCTGCAGAAGGCACAATTCGAACAGTGCATCGGCGCGAACGCACCCACCTGCACCGACCAGAACTTCAACCCCGTCGGCACCGGCGCCTTCCGAGTGACCGAGTTCCTGACGAACGACACAATCACCCTTGAAGCCAATCCCGAATACCGTGACCCGGCCAAGCCCGCATTCGCGACCATGCTGGTCAAGGGCGGCGGCGACGCGGCAGGTGCCGCCCGGTCGGTTATGGAGACGGGCGAGTTCGACTATGCCTGGAACACCCAGCTGGCCCCCGACGTCATCGCCGGAATGGAGGCCGCCGGCCGCGGCCAGGTCTCGGCCGCCTTCGGCAGTCTCGTGGAGCGCATCCACGTAAACCTGACCGATCCTTCGTCGTCGCTGCCCGAGGGCGAGCGGTCGACCCGCGCCCACCCGCACCCCTTCCTGACCGATCCGGCGGTGCGCAAGGCGCTGTCCATGGCCATCGACCGCGAGTTGCTGGTCGAGATCGGCTATGGCCCGGCCGGCCAGCCGACCTGCAACTATGTCCCCGCCCCCGAGGCTTGGGCGTCGGACAACACCGAGTGCCTCACCCAGGACATCGAGGGCGCGAACGCGCTTCTGGACGAAGCCGGCTGGGTCCGTGGCCCGGATGGCATTCGTGAAAAGGACGGCGTGCGGCTCAGCATGCTGTTCCAGACCTCGGTCAACGCCGTGCGCCAGGACTTCCAGGCGCTGATCAAGCAGTGGTGGTCCGAAATCGGCATCGAGACCGAACTGAAGACCGTCGATGCCTCGGTATTCTTCGGATCGGACGCGGGTTCGCCCGACACGCTGCAGAAGTTTTATGCCGACGTGCAGATGTATGCCGACAACTTCGACGGCACCAACCCGGCCCCCTACCTGGCCAAGCACACCTGCAACAAGGCGCCCTCGCCCGCGAACCAGTGGCAGGGTGAAGGCATCAGCCGCTTCTGCGACGAGGAATACGACCGCATGGTCGACGAGATCGAGGGCATCGTCGACGCCGACGAACGCGCCGCGATGGGCCGCCAGATGAACGACATGCTGACCAAGGACAGCAACGCGATCATCCCGATCGTCTATCGCGGCACCGCCTCGGCGCATTCGAACACGCTTGGCGGCGTGGCGCTGAACGCCTGGGACAGCGAGACCTGGAACGTGGCCGACTGGTACCGCATCAAGGAATGACCGATCCTGCCGTCCCGGTTCATGGACCGGGGCGGCGCCCCTCTTTCCGGGTGCCGCGCGCGCGGCATCCCGAAGGGGGGACCGACCCTGGCTGACATTCATACGATAGACGCGCCAAGCTGAACATAAAGATCCGCCCGCTGTTGCTGGCGATACCCACCATAATATTAATATCA
>JAYZBS010000043.1:0-5285 GCA_036338635.1 Pseudomonadota bacterium
AGAAGCTTCATGAACTCGGCGGCGATCACCGCCTCGGCGTGGAAGTCCATCGTCAGGTAGGGACGGTCCCAGGCGCCGGTGATGCCGAGGCGCTTGAACTCGTCGCGCTGGATGGTCACCCATTCATCGGCGAAGCGGCGACATTCCTGGCGGAACTCGACCACGTCGACCGCGTCCTTGTCGCGGCCTTCCTTGCGGTACTTCTCCTCGATCTTCCATTCGATAGGCAGGCCGTGGCAGTCCCAGCCGGGGACATAGCGCGCATCAAAGCCCATCATCTGGTGGCTGCGCACGATGATGTCCTTGATGGTCTTGTTCAGCGCATGGCCGATATGCAGGTGACCATTGGCGTAGGGCGGACCGTCATGCAGCACGAAGGGCGCCCGGCCGCCGGCCGCGTCCCGCAGCCGATCATAGATGCCGATGCGGGCCCACCGCTCCAGCCATTCCGGTTCACGCTGGGGCAGGCCTGCGCGCATAGGGAAGTCGGTCTGCGGCAGGAAGACCGTGTCGCGGTAGTCGGGGGTATCGGTCTTCGTGCTGTCGGGCGTCGTCGTGTCGGCCATCGGGGGGCATTCCTTCGAGAGATGTTCGGACAAGGCTGACCCGGCGGCGTGAGACCTCACGCCGCCGGGCTGCTAATTCGGGATCCGAACGCCTGAAATTCCATGCGCCTTCTATAGAAAGCGCGGCCCATGGCTGCAAGCGCGGAACCTAGCGGTCACGGACCGTCCGCGCTAGTCTGCGGCAGGCCTTGAGGATCCCGATGCAGCCCGCCCCGCTTCGAACGCCCGCCATGCGCCGCGACGCGGCCCTGCGCCGCTTTGCCGCCCGCCGCTACGGGCTGTCTGGCACGCTGGACCTGCACCGTCACGCGCTTGGCCTGGACCTGCTGCGCGCGCCGCTGAACGTGATGCTGTCCCCCGTGGCCCTGCTGATGCAACTGTCGGGCTGGCTGCTGTCGCGGCTTGGCGCCGGGCGGGCGGGCGCCTGGCTGCGCACGCGGCGGGTGTTCCTGAGGTCCGATGTCTCGACCCGGATCGAGGCCGACCTTCATGCGCTGCTGTCGGAACTGCAGGGGCAGGGTCTTGGCCCCGATGCCCCGCCAGACCGCATCGCCGACGCCATCCGCCGGCACGCGGAAACCCGCAACGCCGTGGCCGAGATCACCACCTCTCTGATTGTCCTGGGCGTGGGCATCATGCTGTTCCACCGGCCCACGCCGGGAGTGATCTCGCTGGCCGGGCCGATGGCGCAGATGCGGGCGCATGGTGCGGCGGTGCGGGACTTCGCCTTGGGCGACACGCTTGGCCGGGCGTGGTACTGGGCGTTTCCAGTCGAGCTGTCGCCCCTCACGGTCGTCGCCACCGGCGTGGCCCTGGCCGTCGCAGGGTCGCTGGTCACCACCTTCGCAGGGCTGATCGCGGACCCGGTCCAGCTGTGGACCGGAATCCACCGCCGCCGCCTGTCGCGCATGCTGGCGCAGTTGGACGCAGGCGCCGACACCGTCGCGCCCGAGCATCTTCTGGCGCGGGCGGGCGATCTGGTCGACACGCTGTCGGTCCTGTGGAGGTCGCTGCGCTAGCCGCGCCCGCGATAGGGGGGCACGCCCTGGTCCGGCAGCCACAGCCCCTGAGGCGCAGGGCCGGTCTGCCAGAAAACATCGATCGGCATGCCGCCGCGCGGATACCAGTAACCGCCGATCCGCAGCCACGCGGGCGCCAGCAGGTCGGCGATGCGGCGGCCGATGCCGACGGTGCAGTCCTCGTGGAAGGCACCGTGGTTGCGAAAGCTGCCTAGGAACAGCTTCAGCGACTTCGACTCGACCAGCCAGTCGCCCGGGACATAGTCGATCACCAGATGCGCAAAGTCGGGCTGCCCGGTTAGCGGGCATAGGCTGGTGAACTCGGGCTGGGTGAAGCGCACGGCATAGGTCTGGCCGGGCTGCGGGTTCGGCACGCGTTCCAGCACGGCCTGATCTGGGTGCTGCGGCAAGGGCGTGTCGGCCCCAAGCTGGGTCAGCGCGTCGGTGTAATGGCTCAACTGAGGCTCCTGTTTTGACCGGGTGGGCTGCGACCGGAGGCCTGCCATAGCATCCCGCGAAAGCCCCTTGCAACCGCGCCCGCCCTGTCCCAGATGCGGCACATGGACAGCCTGCCCCCCCGCTTCGACATCACCGAGGCCGAGATCGCCCGCGTCGTCGCCACCTTCTATGCCGCCGTGCGCCGACACGAGGTTCTGGCGCCGATCTTCGCCGAACATGTCGGCGACTGGTCAGCGCATGAAGATCGCATTGCCGCCTTCTGGAAAGGCGCGATCATGCACAAGGCGGGGTACAACGGCAGCCCGATGCACGCGCACCTGCAGGCCGGCAACGTCCGGCCCGAGCATTTCGAGATCTGGCTGGCGCTCTTCGACGAATCGCTGCGCCGCACCCTGCCACCCTGGAGCGCGCGGGCGTGGTCGCAGCTGGCCCACCGCATCGGCCAGGGGCTTCGGGCCGGGGTGCAGAATATCGACACGGGGCGCAGCGGCCCGCCGGTGCTGCGCTAGCGGTTGCGCGGCGGTCGCGGCCGATAGACCGGCAGCCGCCAGCCGCGCGCCAGCCCGCCTGCCCGCAGGATGAATGTCACCAGACCGCAGGCCATCAGCGTCCAGGCCTGCCCGACCTCCAGCCCCGCCAGCGCCACGGCGGTCAGCGCCCCGCCGAAGGCGGCGGTCAGATAGATCTCGCCCTGCTTGAGGACCAGCGGCACCTCGTTGCCGACGACATCGCGCATCAGCCCGCCGAAGGTGCCGGTGACGACGCCCATGATGACCACGATGATCGGACTGAACCCTCCCTCCAGCGCCACGCCGACGCCGGCGGGCACGGCCACCGACAGGGCGAAGACGTCCAGCCACAGCAGAAGGCGATAGCGGCTTTCGAACAGGTGCGCCGTCCAGAAGACCACCATTGCCGCCGCCGCCGCGACGACGACCAGCGACGGGCGCGCCACCCAGAAGACCTGCGGCTGTCCCAAGATCAGGTCGCGCAGCGTTCCGCCGCCCACGGCCGTCATCGCCGCCATGAAGATGAAGCCCACCGGGTCCAGCTGTCCGCGGCTGGCGACCAGTGCACCGGTCAAAGCAAAGATCAGGACTGAGCCGTAATCCAGCGCCGCGACCAGCGGGTCGAGCGTCATTTGAAGGGCGCCATGCCTTCGCGGGCCAACTCGTCGGCGCGCTCGTTCTCGGCGTGGCCGGCATGGCCCTTGATCCAGCGCCACTCGACCTTGTGCGTGGCCTGCGCGGCGTCCAGCCGCTGCCACAGCTCGACGTTCTTCACGGGCTTCCTGTCGGCGGTCTTCCAGCCGTTCCGCTTCCAGCCGTGGATCCACTGCGTGACGCCGTTCTTCACATAGGCGCTGTCGGTGACGATCACGATCTGGCTGGGCCGCGTCAGCGCCTCGAGCGCGCTGATCGCAGCCATCAGCTCCATCCTGTTGTTGGTGGTCGCGGCCTCGCCGCCGGCCATCTCGCGTTCCTTCAGGACGGTCTCGCCCTCAAGTGCACGCATCAGAACGCCCCAGCCGCCGGGGCCGGGGTTGCCGCTGCAGGCGCCGTCGGTCCAGGCGAACAGCTCAGCCATGGATCGTCACATGCCCCGGCAGCGCCGCCACGCGATCCAGCCAGTCGCGCAGCGCCGGCAGCTCCGACAGATCGAACCCGCCCCGCACCTCGGCGCTGTGGGTATAGGCGTAAAGGCAGATGTCGGCCAGGCTCGGCTGCCCCACCAGCCAGTCCTGCTCCTGCAGCGCCCGGTCCATCACTGCCAGCAGCGCCTGCCCCCGCGCCAGCAGGTCGGCCATCCGCTCGGGCGTCGCATCGGCGGCACGGTTGGGATATGACAGCAGCGACTGGCGCACGGCAATCACCGGCTCGTGATTGTACTGCTCCCAGAACATCCAGCCCAACATCTGCGCCCGCTGAACCGGGTTCACCGGCCAGAAGCTGGACCCCTCGCCCAGAAAGCACAGAATCGCGTTCGATTCGCCCAAGATGCTGCCATCATCAAGCCGAAGCGCCGGAAGCTTGCCGAAGGGCAGCACCCCCGCCGCCTTCGCCTCGGCCAGCGCGGCAGATCCCGCCTCGCAGTCCACGCGCTCCAGCGCCCGACCCGTCAGCGCTGCCAGCAGCCGCACCTTGAAGCTGTTGCCCGACGAGGGCATCGAATAAAGCCGCACCGCCGCCCCTTCTTCTACCGTTGCAGGACCAAGGTTCAGGCGGTCTCTCGCAGGACCCGCGGCACCTTGAACTCGACCCGCTCGATCGCCGTCTCGACGATCTCGACAGTCACGTCGAAGCGGTCGCGGAACGCGTCCACCACCTCGTTCACCAGCACCTCGGGCGCACTGGCGCCTGCGGTGACACCGACCGCCCGCACGCCCTCCATCGCCCGCCAGTCGATCTGATCGGCCCGCATCACCAGCTGCGAATAGGCGCAACCCGCGGACCGTCCCACCTCGACCAGCCGCTTGGAGTTGCTGGAATTCGGCGCCCCGATCACCAGCAAAGCGTCGATTTTGGGTGCCACTTCCTTCACCGCCGCCTGCCGGTTCGTGGTGGCGTAGCAGATGTCTTCCTTGGCCGGGCCGACGATGGTCGGGAACCGCGCCTTCAGCGCATCGACGATGCCGGCCGTGTCATCGACCGACAGCGTCGTCTGGGTGATGAAGGCCAGCGCCTCCGGATCGCGGGGCGCGATCTTCGCCACGTCCTCGGCCGTCTCGACCAGGATCACCTCGCCCTCGGGCAGCTGGCCCATGGTGCCCAGGACCTCGGGGTGGCCTTCATGGCCGATCATCACCATCTGCAGGCCGTTCGCGTGATGACGCTCGGCCTCGATATGTACCTTGCTGACCAGCGGGCAGGTCGCGTCGACATAGACCATCTGGCGCCGCTGCGCCTCGGCGGGCACTGCCTTGGGAACGCCATGCGCCGAAAAGATCACCGGGCGATCGTCGGGGCATTCGTCCAGTTCCTCGACGAAGACGGCGCCCTGGTCGCGCAGGCTGTCCACGACGAATTTGTTGTGCACGATCTCGTGGCGGACATAGACAGGGGCGCCCCACTTCTGCAGCGCCATCTCGACGATCTTGATTGCGCGGTCGACACCCGCGCAGAAACCGCGCGGGGCGGCCAGGTAGAGGGTCAGGGGCGGCTTTGCATGTTCCATGGCCTTGAGGTAGCGCGAAGCCCCGCCCTCGTCCAGCGCAAGCCGGTCACATCCGTCTCAGCGCGCC
>JAYZBS010000044.1:0-17016 GCA_036338635.1 Pseudomonadota bacterium
CATGCCATGGCCGCGATAGCGGCGGTCGACGATGGCCAGGGCCGGCATCTGCTCGGTCAGGATGGCGACCTGCGCCAGCGCAGGTGCCGGGGTATGGCCGTCGCAGGGGTTGCCGGGAAAGCTGCGGGCACTGACAGCAAAGCCTCCGTCAAGGGTGGTGGCGAGGCTGACCTTGGTGCCGAATTCGTAACGGATGCGGGCCTTGCCCTTGGAGATGCAGTCCACGTCGGGTTCGTGCAGGGAGTCGATCTTGTTCTTGCTCTTCGGCGTCTGCTCGAGCAGGCGGCCGACCAGCCAGAGCGCCTCCAGCACCCGTCCGTGCGGCGCACCTTCGGGAATGTCCTGCAAGTGGCTCCGCCCCTCACGGCGCACCCGGCCGACATAGCCCTTGAGCTGGCGCAGGGCCTTTCGCATGCGCTTGAACTGCCGCGCGTGGGCATGAGCCGCCGACCTGGACAGCCAGTCGCTGAGCAAGGCGCGTAGCTTTGGCGCAGATCGACCTCGGCTTCCTTCGCCAGGCCAACCAGAAGAGCGCGCCCGCTCGTAAAGCCGCGCATCCGTGGGATGGGCGATGGCTTTTTCCATCACGGTCGCGTCGACCGCGATCCGCTTCAGGCTCTTGTCCGTGACCGCGCCAGAAGCCCGACCTGCCTCGATGGTCTTGGTCAGCAGCAACTCTACCCCTTCCCCGCCGATGCGCTTGCGCCAGCGGGTCAGGGATGACGGGTCGATCGGCGGGCGGTGCTGAAAGAACGTCTCGCCGGTGAAGTGCTGGTGATACGGGTTCTCGACCCACCGGGCCACAACCGCCTCATCCGACAGCTTGAAGGCATGCCGGAGATACATGAGCCCGGCCACCACGCGTGGCGATGTCGCAGGCCGGCCTAGATGCGACGGGAGGGAGGTTGCCCATTCCCGACCGAAGACCTCCCGATCGACCAGTGCCGCAAGCTTCACCAGCCCGTGGCGCGCGTCGATCATGCCGACCAGTCGGGGGGCGGAGCAGGTCACCCTGCTCAAGGGCGCGGGAATGGGGCTTCATCGGCGACCGGAAATCGCAGGATTTCTGGCCAAAGCATACGAAACCCTGCAATCCAAAGCGGGCAGAACCGAAGCTTCACCGCAAAAAATCAACGCAGTAGAAGTTGTTCACAGCCGACTACTGATGAGGCGCCGGGTGGCGTTGATGCACATGATTTCCTATCGATATCAGCGACTGCTTCTCTATCCTGCTGGTGGTATCGGTGTCTTGACGGCTTCCGGCGTTCCGCACGTTGCTCCACCCAATCCTTGTTTCGAAACGCATCGTCAGCGTGTATCGGCTGCGCTGCTTGCCGGTGAAGCCCATATCCTCTGACGTAGATGATGCCGCTCAGCACATTGCGGTCGTCAGATCGGGATCGCCCACGGACGTTAAAAAGGGCTGAATGCACCGCATCTGGTCCACATTCAGCCTGAGGTGTTCGATAGCCGGTGTGGCTCATTCAGCATGCTGGCTTGCAAATTATCTTTATCGCGACCGACCGTAGTCGTCAGCCATTTCGGCGGTCAGCGCTTCGGTCGCCTCGGTGAAACCGGCCTTGAAGCGGTCCAGCAGGACCTGCATCTCGTCCTCGGTAATGATCATCGGTGGGCAGAAGCACACCGAATCTCCGACCGCGCGCAGGATAAGCCCGTGTCGCTGACAGGCCGCGACGACCGCCTGAGCGGCGCGGCCGACCGGGGTGAACCCCTCTCTGCCCGTCTTGTCCGACACAAGTTCGAGCGCGGCGATGAGGCCGGCGCCGCGCACCTCGCCCACCATGGGATGATCCGCGTAACGGGCCAGCGCACCGCGCATGATCTCGCCCATCCGGACGGCATTGGCGACGAGGTCGCGTTCCTCGATGATGGCCAGATTTTCAAGCGCCACGGCGGTGGCGACCGGATGACCCGAGGTCGTGACCCCATGCCCGAAGGTGCCAAGCGCGTCAGAGCCGTCTGCAATCCCCTGATAGATCTTGTCGCTAAAGACGATGGCCGCCAACGGCTGATAGGATGAGGTTAGCTGCTTGGAGAGGACCAGCATGTCGGGCTGGATGCCATAGGTTTCGCAGGCGAACATCTTGCCCGTGCGACCGAAGCCGTTGATGACCTCGTCGGCGACGATCAAGACGTCATGCTTGCGGCAGACCGCCTGGATCTTTCCCCAGTAACCGGCCGGCGGCACGATCACGCCCCCGGCCCCCATCAACGGCTCGCCGATGAAGGCGGCGACGGTCTCGGGGCCTTCGGCGACGATCATCTCGTCCAGTTCGGCCGCAAGGCGGTCGGAATACGCCTCTTCGCTCTCGCCCTCATGGGCGTGGCGCCAATAGTGGGGCGTCGAGACATGGCGCGCGAAATCCAGCGGCAGATCGAAGCCCTTGTGGTTTGCGGGCAGCCCGGTCAGCGAGCCGGCGGCAATGGTGATGCCGTGATAGCCCTTGATGCGGCCGATGAACTTCTTCTTTTCCGGCCGACCGATTGCGTTGTTGTAGAACCAGACCATCTTGACGACGGTGTCGTTCGCCTCGGAGCCGGAATTCGTAAAATGGACGCGATCCAGCCCCTCGGGCGTCATCTGCACCAGCTTCTCGGCCAGCAGGATCGACGGCTCCTGCCCCTTTGAGGCAAAGAGATGCATGTAGGGCAGCTGCGACATCTGACGCGTCGCCGCATCGACCAGGCGCTGTTCGGAGAAGCCCAGGGCGACGCTCCAGAGGCCTGCAAGCCCTTCGATATAGTCCTTGCCGCTGTCGTCGAAGACGCGCACCCCCTCGCCGCGAGTGATGACCAGCGGGCCGGTCCTTTCGTGCTGGCGGGCGTTCGTCACGGGATGCAGCAGGTATTTCACGTCCCGGCCCTGAAGCGAGTTGGGAAGATGCGTCATGTTCGGGTCCCCTTCTGGATCGGCCGCTCAGACATGCTGGCCCCCATTGATGTGGATTTCGGCGCCGTTGATGTACGAGGCGTCGTCGGTGCACAGGAAATGGATAGTTCGCGCCACCTCGTCCGGCTGGCCGAGCCGGCCAAGCGGCACCTCGCGTTCGACCAGACCGTCGGTGCCGGGCGAGAGGATGGCGGTCGCGATCTCTCCGGGCGAGATGGCGTTGCATCGCACCCCGCGCGGGCCGAATTCATGCGCCAGCTCGCGCGTCAGGGCCGCAAGCCCCGCCTTGGACGCGGCATAGGCCACCCCGGCGAAGGGATGGACCCGCGACCCGGCGATCGAGGTGACGTTGACGACCGATCCCTTCGCCGCCTCCAGCTCGGGCAGCAGCGCGCGCACCAGAAGAGCGATGGAGACGAGGTTGACGTTCAGCACCTGCGTCCAGACGTCCTGCGGCGTATCAGCGATGCCCATCCGCGCCCCGCCCGGCCCCTTGGGCGAGATGGCGGCATTGTTCACCAGCGCCGCCAGCTGGCCGCCGGGCAGGCGCGCGCGGACCTCGGCGGCGACGTCGGGGATGGCGGACAGGTCCGCAAGGTCGGCCTGGATGTGGCTTTCACGGGCCGAGGGCCAGCGGCAATCTTCGGAGAACGGCTGGCGGGACATGGTCAGCACACGCCAGCCCTGCGATTGCAGGACCTTGACGGTCGCATGGCCGATTCCCCGGCTGGCGCCCGTCAGAAGGCAGGTCTTCATCGCGCGGTCCTCCATCCCGTTAAAGCGCCCGCTCGGCCGCCAGGAAGGCCCGGCGGATATAGGCCGCATGGCGCGGATCGCCCGGCGGCAGGCGCCCCGCCGTCCACCCGACCGAAGCAAGGCAGCGCAGCAGCGTGAACACATCCAGCATCGCAATATCGACCGGCGTCAAGGTGCCGTAACCCTCGATCAGCGCGTCCCGGATGGCGGCCCCATTCGGCTCTGTCAGGTTCTGCGACAGTGCTGTGCCCAGATCGTAAAGCCGGAAGCCAAAGCCGCTGTCGTCGAAGTCGATCAGCGTCATCGCATGGCCCTCCAGAACGTTCTCGCGCAGGACATCGGCATGGATGAAGCCGACATCAGGGCGCTGGTCTTCATATGTCGCCAGCCGGGCATCGCATTCGGCCCGGATCGCCGCCATGCGTCGGCGCTCGGCCTGATCCAGCAGCGGATGGTCCCAGAACGGACCCCAGAGCGGCGTTTCGCCCAGAAGACCCGCACGGTTCCACCGGTGCCGCTCGATCCCGGGCGGCAGGTCAAGCGCGTCTGCCGCCCGATGCACCTGCGCAAGCGTGGCGCCGAGCCGCCGGTGCAGACCTGCCTGCGCCGGCGCGTCACCCGGCAGCGGCACGCCGCCCTCGCCGATCACCACGCCGTCGATCCAGCCGATGACCGAAGACAGGCGCCCGCCCGGCAGCGGGTGCAGCAGATCGCCGCCGAGGGTGCGAACCGCCTGGGGGACCGGCGCGCCAATCTGGGCCATTGCTTCGCACATCCACAGTTCAGACCGGATTGCGGCGGCGGTCTGATAGCCAAGCCGGTGCAGCCGCAGGGCCGCCGGACCCGAAGGCAACGCGATGCGGAAGACGGCGTTCTCGCGGTTGCGGATCAGCGTCGGCGTGCCGGTGGCGCCCCATGCGGCGGCCGCGTCGCGGGCAAGGGCGAGGGCTTCGTCATCAGTCATGGCTCGGGCACCGGCATCGCCGCCAGCTCTTCAGTCAGGGCGTCCATCAGCATGTCGGCATGACCCTGGCCGAAGGGCATGGGCGGGCGGATCTTCAGCGCGTTGCCGGCCCGGCCGATGCGGTTCATCAGGAACCCGCGATGCAGCATCCGTTCGACCAACATTTCCGTGAAGGCAGTGGCTGGGGTCATCGCGTCGTCCAGCACGAATTCGGCAGCAAAGAAGAGTCCGGCTGCCCGCGTCTCGGCCAGCAACGGGTGGCGCAGGGCGGTAAGCCGTGCGGCCAGATGGGCGCTCGTGCGGGCGGCGTTGTCCTGCAGCCCTTCGTCGCGGATCACTTCCAGCACCGCCAGCGCGGCGGCAGCCGAGACGGGGTTGCCGCCGAAGGTGTTGAAGTAACCGAATGCGTTGCGAAAGGCGGCCATCACGTCGGGGCGGGCGATGGTGGCGGCAACCGGGTGGCCGTTCGCCATGGGCTTGCCCACGGTCACCACATCGGGGCTGACGCCCAGCCAGTCATGGCCCCAGAAATGACTGCCGGTGCGCCCGAAGCCCGGCTGTACCTCATCGACCAGCAGCAGCCCGCCTGCTTTGCGCACGACCTCCATCGTGGGGTCCAGAAAGCCGGGGCCGACCGAAGGGATGCCTTCATTGGCGAAGATCGGGCAGATCATCAGGCCGGAAAAGCCGTGTCCGCTCTCCTCCAGCTCTCGGATCGCGGCGGCGATGTTGTCCGCGAAGGCCTGCGCCTGCCCTTCGCGCGTCCCGCCGACCGGACGCAAACCGTCGGGCGCGGGGACCAGCCGCACATGGCCCGGATAGCCTCCGATGGGGGGGCGTCGGGTGGACAGAGCGCTGACAGCGGCGGTGTTGCCATGATAGGTGTTGTCGGTCGCGATGATGCCTGTCTTCCCCGTCACCGCCTGCGCCATCCGCAGCGCGATGTCGTTGGCCTCGGACCCGGTGCAGACCATGATCGCTTGGGACAGGTCATGGCCGAGCGTGGCCGTCAGGCGTTCGATGTAGTCCAGCACCAGATCGTGCAGATAGCGGGTATGGGTGTTCAGCACCGCAGCCTGCGCAGCGATGGCATGGCTTACGCGCGGATGGCAATGCCCGACATGGGGTACGTTGTTGTAGCAGTCCAGATAGCGCCGTCCGGATGCATCCCACAGCCAAACGCCCTCGCCCCGGACGATATGGACGGGATCGGCGTAGAAGGTGGGCACGTTCGGCCCCATCAGGCGCGCGCGGCGCGCCACGAGATCGTGGGTCATCGCCGTTCCTTCAGTCCGCAATGGCCGCATCCGGCATGGCCGAAATCACTTCGTCCACCACCTGCAGGAATGCCTGCTCGGCCGGGCTGTGATCGGCCTGCGGGTTCGAAACGAAGTAAAGATCGGCGCGCAGGCTGCAATCCTCGATCGGAAAGCGCCACAGCTGGCGGTCGCGGCCGGTCTTGCGCAGCGTGACCAGCGGCAGGATGCTGATGCCGATCCCGGCCTCGATCATGCGGCAAACCTCGGAGAAGTCGGCGCTGTTGCCGCGGATATTGCTGCCAAAGCCGTAGCTGTCGCGCAGCGTGATCAGCGGCTCGGGGGCGCTGCCCTCTTCCGAGCAGGAAAAGCCGATATACCCCTCATCCCGCAGATCGGCCAGCGTCACGTCCATGGCGCCGTATAGCCGGTGCTCGCGGCCGCAGAAGATCCCGTATTCCGATCGCAGGATCAGGCGGCAATCCAACATTGGTGCGGGCTGGACCATCAGGCAGACGCCGAAGGGCACAACCTGCTCGGCTACGTTTCTGACGATCTTGTGGGACGAAGCCACGTCGAGGCGAAAGCTGACCCCTGGCTGGCGTTGATGCATCAGGCGCAGCGCCTCGTCGAAGAGATCGCTGGCATTGCCGGTCACGGTCTGGATGCGGACCTGCCCCGACAGCACGCCGCCGTCATAGCGCAGCTTTTCCTCGGCCCGCTGGACGGCGCGGAAGATGCGCTGTGTTTCGGAATAGAGCAGCTGGCCGTGATGGGTCAGCGTCACCCGTCGCGGGCCGCGATCAACCAGCGGATGCTGCACGACATCCTCAAGCCGCTGCAGCGCGGCGCTGACCGAGGGCTGGCTGATCGACAGCTTGCGCGCCGCCCCTGTGATGCTGCCCTCGCTTGCGATGAAGTGAAAGGTCCGCAGCATGGACCAATTCGACAGGCCGCCGCGCGGGGTCAGGCTGTCCTCGGAAAAAAGGCGGTCCATTGCACTCGGTCTGGCCATGTCCCGACGCTCTGGCCAACCGGGCGGCAAGTCAAGCGCGCGCATGCGCCCCACGCCCATCACAGCACGTCCCGGCAGGCGGTGAGGAAGGCTTGGGCATTCACCGCCAGCGAGGGACCCAGATAGCCGCCCTCTTGCACAAGGACCAAGGGCAGGCCCAGCCCCGCAATGCGCCGCGCCATCTCGGCAAAGCCATCGGCATGGACCTGCACCGCCGCCAGCGGATCGTCCGCCGCCATATCGAAGCCGAGCGAGACGACCAGCGCTTCGGCCCCGAAATTCCGGATCTGGGCCAGAGCGCCGTCCAGCGCCTCTAGCACCATGTCCTGATCCGCGCCGAGCGGCAGGACGATATTGCGGCATGTGCCGGTGCCCGTTTCATCGGCATGACCGAGATAGAAGGTCGGATAGACCGCAGGATCGGCATGCAGCGAGGCATAGAAGATGTCGTTCCGGTCCCACAGGATGTCCAGCGATCCATTGCCGGTATGCACGTCGATGTCCAAGAGCGCGACCTTGCCGAAGCGCTGCGTCAGGTGATGGGCGGCGATGCAGGCATTGTTGAAGAAGCAGAACCCGTTCGCCGCCGCCGCCATCGCGTGATGGCCCGGCGGGCGCGAGAGTGCATAGACCGCCCGTTCGCCGCCTGCCACCCGCGTGGCTGCCTCGATGGCCGATTGCGCGGACCAATAGATCGCGTCCCATGTCCCTGCCGTCAGTTCGGTCGAGGTGTCGGTCAGCCACCAGCCCATCTGGCCATGGATGTCCTTGGGCCGTTGACCGCGCCGGGGGCCGGGATGGGCGGTGGGAATTGCCAGCGGCCCCTCGCCCACATCGGCGCGAAAGCGGGCATGGGCGTCCTGCAGGAAGTTCACGTAGTCCGGATCGTGGACCGCGCGGATCGGGTCCAGCCCATGATCGCGCGGCGGCTCGATCGGAAAGCCATTCTCGGCCAGCATGTCGCGGATCAGGATGGCGCGGCGGGGCTGTTCGGGATGAGGCATGGTGGCGCCGCGGCGGAAATAGGCCTCGGGAGCGTGGTCAAGCTGGCGGGGGTCGAAGATGGCCTTCATCGCGTCAATACCCTTTGCTGCGGTCAATGGCATGGCGGGGCGGACGCCCGGCCCGCAGGTCGGAAAGCGAGGCATCCAGCGCGGCCGCGACCGCCGTGGCGGGCAGCACGCTCGCCTCGTGCGGGGTGACGACCACCTTGGGATGACGCCAAAGCGGGTCACTGGGCGGCAGCGGCTCGGTCTGGAAGACGTCAAGTGAGGCGCCCGACAGGTGCCCCCGGTCCAGCGCCGCGATCAGCGCCTGCTGGTCCAGCTGCTCGCCGCGCCCCAGCTGGATCAGGGCGGCGCTCTGCGGCATGGCGGCAAGAAAGGCGGCGTTGATCAGGCCCCGCGTCTCGGATGTCAGGGGCAGAAGGTTGATCAGAATGTCGCTTTCGGCTGCCAGTCGCTGCGGCGCGTCCGGCCCGCTGACCAGCGTCACGCCGGGCGGGGCAGGGTGGGCGCTGCGGCTGGCGGCGCAGGTGGCAAAGCCCAGGGCCGCCGCCGCATCGGCGACCGCGCGGCCCATCACACCATAGCCCAGCACCCCGACCCGCGTGTCCGAGGGCGCCTTGAGGCCCCCGAAGCTGATCCGGTCCCATTCACCGCGCGCTGCCGCACGCAGGTAGTGACCCATATTCCGGTGGTGCCAGACGATGTGCCAGGCGGCAAAGCCCGCCATGATCGCCGCCTGTTCGGGATCGCGCACCCGCGCCACCGGCACCCCCGCCGCCAGCGAGGGGTTGGCGACGATCGCGTCCACGCCGGCGGCGATGGATTGCACCAGCTCCAGCCGCGGGAAATCCGCGAAGGCGGCGGGGGCCGGACGATAGGCGACCGCGAGGCGGATGCGGGCGGGATCGGGCACTTCATCGGGGCGATACATCTTCAGGCCCGGCAAATTGGCGAAGGCCGGGGCGAACAGCGCCGACAGATCCAGCGTGTCGCAGAGGAAAACGCCCTCGACCACCTCATTCGGATGGGTCATCGATCGCCTCCAGCCCGCACCAATCGGCGATGAAGAGGGCGATGGCCCCGGTGACGCGCCGCAGCGAGGGCAGGCTGACACGCTCGTCAAAGCCGTGGATCGCTTCGGACACGGGGCCATAGACGAGGCAGGGCATGCCAGCGTAGATCGCGAAGACCCGCCCGTCCAGGTAGCCCGGCGTCGTCAGGTCCTGCAGCGGCGTGCTGGCTGCCCGTTCATGCGCACGGCGCAAGGTGGCCTCGGCGTCCGAGCCCTCCTCCAGCACATAGCCGCGCGCGAAAAAACCATTCCACGTGATCGTGGGCGGGTTCGCCGCCAGATAGGGATCGTTACCCAGATCCTGCCGCAGATGCGCCTCGATCTCGGCCGCGCGGGCGGCGGGATCGTCGCCAGGATAGATCGCGACGCGGCATTGCATCTTGCACCACGCGGCCACGGTCGAGGCCCAGTCCCCGCCCACGATCTGCCCGACATTGAGGTTGATGGGATGATCCAGATGTTCGAAATGGCGGTGCTGCGGCGCTTCCTCGTTCCAGCGCGCCTCGATCTTGCGCAGGCTGGCGATGACGCGATAAGCGGCGTCGATGGCGTTGGCGCCGGTCCCGGCCTCGCGGACATGGACGGGCTTGCCGGCGATCGCCACCTCGAACCACAGAACGCCGACATTGGCACGGACGAGGCATTCGTCCTCGGGCTCGGGGATGATGGCGGCGTCGGCGGTGTAGCCCGCGACCAGACAGGCCAGCGCGCCGTTGCCGGTGCATTCCTCCTCGACCACGCTCTGGACATGGACGCGGGCGGCGGGCTGCAAGCCCATGGAGCGCAGCGCGTCCAGCGCCGCGACGCAGGCGATCAGCCCCGCCTTCATGTCGCCGCTGCCGCGCCCGTGAAGCCAGTCGCCGTCCCGCCACGGATCATAGGGATCGCGGCTCCACATCTCGTGCGGGCCCTCGGGGACGACATCGACATGACCGTTCAGGATCAGCGAGCGTCCCTTCGCCTGCCGCGGCTGATGCGTTGCGACGATGCTGGGCGCGGTGGAGGCATGTTCCGAGATGGGCGAGAAGCCGGGATGATCGCAGATCGCCGCCTCGTCGGTCGCCACCTCATCCACCGCATAGCCGCGCGCGCTGAGCTGCTGCGCCATGAAGGCCTGCGCCTCATGCTCGCGGTTTCGCAGCGAGGGGATGGCGACCAGCTCCTGCGTCAGCGCGATCTGTGCCTCGAACCCGTCATCGACGGCGGCAAGGATGCGGGCGTAAAGATCGTTGCTCATGTCTTGGCCTCTTGCAGCGCGGCCTCGAAGGCGCGTCCGGGGATCGCGTCCAGAAGGGCGCGGGTATAGGGATGGTCGGGCCGGGTCAGCACGGTGCCGGCCGGGCCCATCTCGACGATCCGCCCCTCCTTCATGACGATGATGCGATCGCAGACCTCGGCCGCGACGCGTAGGTCGTGAGTGATGAACAGCATCGACAGGTTCAGCTTGCGCTTGAGATCGGCCAGCAGCTCCAGCACTTGCGCCTGGATCGAGACATCCAGCGCCGACACCGCCTCGTCGGCGATGATGATGTCCGGCTCAAGCGCCAAGGCGCGGGCGATGCCGATGCGCTGGCGCTGGCCGCCGCTGAACTCGTGCGGGTAGCGCGTGACGGCCGAGGGATCGAGGCCGACCAGTTCCAGCAGCTCGCGCGCCCGTATCAGCGCTTGCGCGTGCGGGGTGCCGTAGGCGACGGGCCCTTCGGTCAGGATGCGGCCGATGGTGGCGCGCGGGTTCAGCGAGGAATAGGGGTCCTGAAAGATCATCTGGATGCGCCGCCGGTTCTCGCGCAGCGCCGCGCCTGACAGGGACGCCATGTCGACGCCCCCCATCTCGACCGTGCCGCTGCCAGGGGTCACCAGCCGCACGAGGCACCGCCCGGCGGTGGATTTGCCCGAGCCGCTTTCGCCGACGATCCCGATCGTCTCGCCCCGGTGCAGATCGAAACTGAGATCGTCGACCGCATGGACAACCCGCGCCTGCGCAAACAGCCCGCCGCCGGTGCGGAAGGTCTTGGTCAGCCCGCGCACGCGCAGGACGGGCGGGGTGTCCGGCAGCGGCGTCGCATCGCTGCCTGCGGGCTTCGGAATCGCGGCGATCAGCTTCTGCGTATAGGGATGCTGCGGGGCCAGAAGGACGTCGCGCGCGGCCCCTTCCTCGACGATGCGACCCTGCTGCATCACGATCACCCGGTCGGCGATGTCGGCCACCACGCCAAAGTCGTGGGTGATGAAGATCACTGCCATGTCACGGCTTTCGCGCAGATCCTCGATCAGCTTCAGGATCTGGGCCTGCGTTGTCACATCGAGCGCCGTCGTCGGCTCGTCCGCGATCAGGATTTTTGGCTCGAGCGCCAGTGCCATCGCGATCATCACGCGCTGGCGCTGACCGCCCGACAGCTGGAACGGATAGGCGCGCAAAGCCTTTTTCGGATCGGGCAGCCCGACCTCGGTCAGCAGTTCCAGCGCGCGGGCCTGACGGGCGGAGGGGGTCAGGAGGCCATGCGCCTCGAACACCTCGGCGATCTGGGGGCCGATGCGCATCAGGGGGTTCAGCGCCGAGAGCGGTTCCTGAAAGATCATCCCGATCTGTCGACCGCGCAGGGCGCGCATATCATCCTCGGGCGCGTCCAGCAGTTCACGCCCTTCGAAGGTGATGCGCCCGCCCGCCGGGTGGACCCCCTCGGGCAGAAGGCCCATCAGCGCGTTGGCGGACATGGACTTGCCGGACCCGCTTTCGCCGACGATGCACAGGATCTCTCCCGGCGAGAGGTCAAAGGCGACCTTCTCGACCGCCAGCGGGCGATCGGCGCCGTTGGGAAGCGCGATGTCCAGATCGCGGATTTCAAGGATGGCCGGGCGGGTGTGCATCATGGGACCCTCCATCATTCCCCCCTCCGCGCAAGTCGGGGGTTCAGGGCGTCGTTCAGGCCCTCGCCGATCAGGTTCAGTGCCAGCACCGACAGAAGGATCGCGATGCCGGGGATGAAGGTCAGCCACCACGCGGTCCGAAGAACCGTCCGCGCCGCCCCGATCATGTAGCCCCAGGACATGACGTTGGGATCGCCGAGGCCCAGGAAGGACAGCGAGCTTTCCAGCAGGATCGCCGTCGCCACCATCAAGGAGGCCAGCACGATGATGGGCGAGACGGCATTGGGCAGGACCTGACGCGTGATGATCTGCCAGTGCCCCTGTCCCGACAGGACGGCCGCCTCGACATATTCGCGGGTGCGCAGGGACAGCACCTCGCCGCGGACAAGTCGGGCGACAGGGGGCCAGCTGACGATCGCGATGGCAAGGATGATATAGAAGAGGCTGGGCTGGAAGATCGCCAGCAGCACGATTGCAAGGGCGAAGCTGGGGATGGTCTGGAAGAACTCGGTGAAGCGCATCAGCGCGTCATCGACCCAGCCCCCGAAATAGCCTGCAACCGCGCCCACCGGCACTCCGATCAGCAGCGCAACCAGCGTGGACACAAGGCCCACCATCAGCGAAACGCGCGCCCCGTGGATGAGACCCGCCAGCACGTCGCGGCCGAGCGCGTCGGTGCCAAGGGGCAGGCCCGGCGCCTCGAACGGTGGCAGGAACGGGCGCTGGACCATGCGCCACGGGCTTTCGGGATAGAGCAGCGGGCCGATGGCGGCGATCACGATGACGACGCTCAGGATGATCAGCCCGATCAGGGCGCCGCGGTTGCGGGCAAAGCGGGAAAAGCCTTTTTTCATGAGGTCACCCGGATGCGGGGATCGACGACGACATAGAGGATGTCGGTGATCAGGTTGAACAGAAGCACCATCGCGGCCGAGACGAAGAAGACCCCCAGAAGGACGTTATAATCGCGCTGGTTGATCGCCTCGAACATCAGGCGGCCGATGCCGGGCCAGGCGAAGACGGTTTCCGTCAGCACCGCCCCGCCGACGATCTGGCCCGCCTGAAGCCCCGCCAGCGTGATGACCGGCAAAAGCGCGTTGCGCAGGATGTGGCGGCGCTGGATCACGCCAGGGCGAAGGCCCTTGGCCCGCGCGGTCTTGACGAAATCAAGGCGCGAGACCTCGAGCATCGAGGCGCGGGTCATGCGCATGTAGACGGCGGTGAAGAACAGCCCAAGCGTGGTCGCGGGCAGGATCAGGTGCTTGCCGATGTCCAGCGCGCGGGAAAGGCCGGTATAATTGGCGCCGATCGTCTCGTAGCCGAAGCCGGGCAGCCAGCCAAGCCAGACCGAGAACAGCAACGATGCCATCAGCGCGATCCAGAAGAGGGGCGTCGCATAGAAAATCATCGCAACGCTCGAGATGATCGTATCGCCCCAGCTTCCCTGCCGCGCGGCGGCCAGCACCCCGGCGGCGACTCCGAGGATGATCGAGATGACGAAAGCCGACAGCGTCAGCAGCAGCGTCGCGGGCAGGCGGTCCCAGATCAGTTCGGCTACCGGCATCCCCTGCCGGTAGGAATAGCCCAGATCCAGTTGCACGGCGCCGGTGAGGTAAAGCCAGAGCTGCTTGGAGATCGGCTGATCGAGGCCGAAGCGCGCGCGCAGGTCGGCGATGAACTGCTCGTCCGTGGCGCCGGCCTCGCCAGCCATGACGGCTGCGGGATCACCGGGGGCGGCATGGATCAGCAGGAAGTTGACCACCAGGATGGCCAGCAGGATGACGGCCGCTTTCACGAGCCGCGCAAGGATGAAGCGGATCAAGGACGGGTCCCTTCATGTCGTGGCGGATGGGCGACGATGGGCGCGGGGGACGACCCCCGCGCGCCGGGGCGGTTTATTGCTCGATCCAGGCGTCGCGCAGGCCGTCATTGATACCAATGGCCGTGGTCACCAGATCCTTGACGTTGCAGCGATAGATCGTTGGAAAGCCCAGCTCCAGCAGCCATGCGACGGGCATGTCCTCGACGATCCGGGTCTGGATCTGGCTGTAAATCTCGGCTCGCTCGTCTTCCGAGGGGCTGAGCGCGGCGGTTTCCCACATCGCATCCACGTCGGGGCTGCGATAGCCCGCGACATTGTTCCAGGGCGAGCCTTTCTCGATGTTGCTCTCGACATAGGTCCGCTCCACCCCCAGGGCCGGATCGCCGTATTGATAGAGGTAGGTGAAGGCCAGATCGAAGTCCCAATCAGCGACGCGCTGGTTCCAGCCTGCAACATCCGTGGCAACCAGTTCGACGTTGAAGCCGACATCGGTCAGGTTCTGGCGCGCGGCCTCGGCCCACCGCTGCCACGTCTCGCCATAGGGCAGCGGCAGAAGCTGCAAGGTCTCGCCGTCATAGCTGGACTTTTCAAGATACTCGCGCGCCAGACCCGGGTCATAGTCCAGCGAGGGCGTGTCCGGCTCATAAAATCGGGTCGAGGACGAGACGGGGCCGGTCGCCAGCTTGCCGAGCCCGTTCCACAGCGCGTCCAGCGCAAATTGCCGATCCAGCGCATGCATCACCGCCTTGCGGGTGTTCACGTCGGTCATCGGGCCTTCGTGGTTGTTCATCCACATCCAGCTGTGCGGGCCGAAATATTCCCAGCCCGCCTCGGTCACGCAGGTATTGGGCAGTTCGGTCAGGCGCGGCACGTCGAAATTTTCGACCGATCCGGCGGGCAGGACATCGACGGTCCCCGTCTCATAGGCGACCGCGCGCGAGGCGGCGTCGGGAATGACGTGATAATAGACCTCATCCAGATAGGGGCGATCGTCCATCCAGTAGTCATCGTTCTTCACCAGATGGATGAAGCTGCCGCGGCGCCATTCCTCGAACTTGAAGGGGCCGGTGCCGATGGGCGTGTTGTTCATCTCGTTATTGGCGAAATCCGTGCCTTCGTAGATGTGGCGCGGCACGATAGGCATGGTCCCGGCTTCGAAACTGCCGAGGAAGGGGCCGAAGGGCTGCTTCAGCGTGAAGACGACGGTCTGATCGTCCGGTGCCTCGATGGATTCGACATGCTCCAGCGTCGCGCGCAGGCGGGGATGGGTTTCGCGCAGGAAGACGTCGGCGGAAAACACCACGTCGGCGGCGGTGAAGGGCTCGCCGTCATGCCAGGTCACGCCATCCTGCAGATGGAAGGTATAGGTCAGCCCGTCCTCGGACACCTCCCATTCGCGGGCGAGTGACGGCATGGGCGACAGGTCGGGGCCATAGCGCAGCAGGCTTTCGTAGATATCTCCCGCAACCATCTGGGTCGGTCCGTTCTGGACCAACCCCATCATCAGGCTGGGCGGCTCGGGCTGTATCACAAGGTTCAGCGTACCGCCGGCCTCCTGCGCGTGGGCGGGCATCGCCAGCGCGGCGGCAAGGACAAGGGGGGACAGGATATGCTTCATGGGTGGTTTCCTTGTTGGACGAGGAAAGGGGGCCGGTCCGGCTTATGCTGCCAGATCCGGGTATTTCTTCAGCGCGAGGCGGACATACGCCTCCCATTCGGGGTCTTTCGCGGTGGGATCGGCACGGAAGGCCGTCCATTTCTCGTATTGGCGGGCGGTATGCTCGGCCAGTTCCTCCGGGACGGGGCGCGGCGTGGCGCCCGAGGCCGACAGGATCGCCATCTGCGCCCGGCAGGTACGTTCCAGGTTGTACATCAGCGTGAACGCCTCGCCCACAGTGGCGCCGACGACCATCAGCCCGTGATTGCGCAGCACCATCGCCTTCTTGTCGCCCAGATCGGCGACCAGACGCTCCCGCTCGGCCAGATCAAGGGCAATGCCTTCGTAGTCATGATAGGCGACGCGGTTGTGGAACTGCAGCGCCCACTGATTTAGCGGCAGGATACCCTCGGCCATGGACGAGATCGCGACGCCTGCCACAGTGTGCGTGTGGATGACGCATCCCGCATCCGGCCGGGCGGCGTGGATGGCGCTATGGATGGTGAAGCCCGCCGCGTTGATCCCCGCGCCGAAGCTGTCGCGCAGGATCTTGCCATCCAGATCGACGGTCACGAGGTTCTCGGCCGTCACCTCGTCAAAGCGCAGCCCGTAGGGGTTGATGAGGAAGGCCTCGTCCCCTTCAGAAGCTGGAGCGCGGGCGGAGATATGGGTGAAGATACTATCATCGAGGTTGAAATGCGCGATCAGGCGATAGGCCACCGCCAGATCGCGGCGCTGGTTGGAAAGGCTGCTGTCTTTCATCAATGGTATCCCCTTCTGGGCGCGGCCTGCCGAGCATGAGAGGTCCGGCCGGGGACATGACCTCGGAGCAGCGGCCTGGCAGGTGCGGCTGGTTGCGCGGCGACAGGTGCGGCGCGTCATCCCTGAAGCCTAGAGGCGGCGCCGTTTCAAAGCCAAGACGTATTCTTTGCTAAAGGGATAGCCTGAGGCTATGGGTCCACATAACTCGCCTTGACGATGATCAGCGCGAAACGCGCACCGCCGCCGTGCCTCAGGACCGTGATCTTCTCCGGGTGGCGCCGAGGCGGCAGAAATCGGCTGCGACGTTGTCCCGGGGGCTGTTCCTTTGCGCCAGCGGGATCCTCAGCTTTTCGAGATGCTCGAGCGCCGTTTCTCGGCCGTCCAACAGTAAGCGAGCGCGCTTTTGAGAATGACCATCTTCCCTCGCGCATGACGGTCCGGAATGCTCCGGCCGGATCGACATGAAAGGCGGAGGCGATCCATCCGACCTCCGAGGCCGGCGCGCCATGGTCGACGATGCAAGATCGGCATCGCCTGCAGCCTGTCCTTCATCATCGATCCATAGGTTCCGGCTGTACTGCCACGACGGATGCGGGAATGAAGCCGGAGCCCTTCGTCGAGCTGAACCGGTCGGTCGGGCGTAGCCTTGATGAAGACCCAGAAAGCGATCTTGATGACACCTGCCGCCTGTTCCAACCGGGAAACCATCGCAGTCGACGTGTCTGCCGACGACATGCGCTAGCGCGCTGTTGATGCTGAGGGACCAAGCGACGAGAGGATGTGGTGCGGCGACCCCAGGGAGGAGGAGGGGGCCGCCGCTGAACGCTGGCCCAGGGAGGAGGAAGGGCCGCGTATGGGGCGCGGTGTCAGCCAGGGAGGAGGAGGGCTTTCACCGCTTGCGCGGACCCGGGAGGGAGGAGGAGGGG